>DUQM01000009.1 GCA_012837825.1 Actinomycetota bacterium
AAACTAAAAACATGATTTAATTTATAATAAAAAACAAGGAGGCATCAATGTCAGTTGCAATAGTTGCAGATAGTTCTTCAGACATTCCAAAAGAATTAGCGGAAAAATATAATATTTCAATAGTGCCTTTATATATTTTATTTGGAAATGACACCTATAAAGATGAACCAAATATAATAAGTCATAAGAAATTCTATGATATGATAAGGGAAAGCACTGTAATGCCTACCACTTCCCAGCCGACTCCCGGAGATTTTCTTGAAAAATATAAAGAACTTCTCAAAAATCACGACAGTATTATAAATATACTCATTTCAAAAAAGATGTCGGGAACCGTTGCCTCAGCGGAACTTGCAAAGAAAGAGCTGCCTGATGCCGACATAACAGTAATAGACTCCGAAATGGTTCACATGCCTGCAGGTTTCCTGGCTCTCAAAGCGGCCGAACTTGCTTTAATGGGAAAATCAAAAGAAGAGATATTAAAAGCCGTGGATGAATACAAAAAGAAAATAACGGTTCTTTTTATCCCCAGCACGCTTGAATATTTGAAAAGAGGGGGCAGAATAGGAAGATCAAAAGCCCTTCTTGCATCCCTTCTTGAGATAAAACCCATACTTACACTTAACCTTGGCGAGGTATCTCCATTTAAAAATACCAGAAGATGGTCCCAGGCAAAGATTGAGCTTCTTTCCACAATGGAAAATATGGTTAAAAATCCTTCATCCCTGCATGTTTTTGTTGGAGACTCGGATATGAAAGAGGAGGGAGATGAAATGGCTGAAAGAGTAAAGGAGAGATTCAAAATACAGGAAGTTATCCGTGGGGATATAGGTTGCATAGTTGGCTCTCATATCGGACCGGGAACCGTTAATGTAACTTTTTATGAAGACTGACAGGGATATAGAACTCAGCAAAAAAAAATTAAGGAAAAGAATAATAAGCTTAAGAGATTCAGTTTCTGAAAATCTGAGAGACAGCAGAAGCAGAATTATTGCATTAAAGCTTTTTGAAATTGAGTACTACAAAAATGCAGAATGCATTTTGCTCTTTTATTCTTTCGGCAGTGAAATCAGCACCCGTTCCATTATTGATAATGCCTTGTCAGATAGTAAAAGAATCATGCTGCCGAGAATAAAAGATAAAAATATAATCGAAACCTACTTCATAGCCAACCCTGAAAAAGATCTTCAGTCCGGTTATTTCGGCATAATGGAACCTGTGCCTGAAAGATGTAAAAAAGCATCCCCAAAAGAAGCGGATCTGGCAATAATTCCAGGCGTCTGCTTTGACAGAAACCTAAACCGTCTCGGATATGGAGGAGGATTTTATGACAGGATTATACCGGAACTGAATAAAGAAGTTCTGAAGATTTCCCTGTGTTTTGATATGCAGGTTATTGAAAATGTCCCCGTATCCGATTATGATATGAAGATTGACATGATAATTACTGAAAAAGGGATTTTAATTAATTAAATGGCAGATGAATTAAAAAGCTATCCTGATATATCAAAAATATCAATACTTATTCCTTCTTACAATGAAGAGAAACATATTAAATCCGTAATAGAGAAATGCGCAGTTTATGGTCTCGATATCATTGTAGTTAATGACGGTTCAACTGATAATACATTGTCTGTACTTAATCAGCTTAAACGGAAAGAAGATTTAAAACTGATAGTGCTGAACCATGAAATCAATAAGGGAAAGGGTGAAGCATTAAAAACAGGATTTGATTTTGCATGTAAAAATAATTATTTCGGCGTAATAACAATTGATGCAGACGGACAGCATAGCATAGACGAAATCGGGAATTTTATTACTGAAGTAAAAAACAATGATCCGGATATCATAGTTGGCAGCAGATTCACTGATACAAAAGGAATGCCGTTTATAAGACTTGCGGTTAATTTCCTGACATCCTGGATAATTTCTCTTATAGCATTAAAAAAGATAGGCGACGTTCAGTCAGGTTTCAGATTCATCAAACATAATGTAATGGAAAAAGTAAAACTTCAGACAAGCAATTTTGATACTGAGCCTGAGCTGCTGATAAAGGCAAGCTGGCACGGTTTTAAAATAACAAACATACCTATTAAAACAATCTACAATCTTGATGAGTTTAAAAGCCATATCAGTCCGGGTAAAGATACTTTAAAGTTTTTTAATCTTGTTTTCAAATCAATAGCATGGAGGTTCAGGTTTAGAAAGAACGCAGATTAAAATTGCTTATAAAAAAATTTTTATAATTTTACCTGGTTTTCTTCATTAAGGACTTCAAGCATTTTTTCACACAGGATGCCGTCAAACTGCTTGTTTTTATTTTTCCTGATTTCAAGAATAGCTTCAGAAAGAGTCAGCGCTTTCCGGTAGGGTCTGTCAGTGGTCATGGCATCATAAGAATCCGCAATGCTTATTATTTTTGCATAATAAGGTATCTTCTTGCCGTCAATTCCAAAAGGATATCCCAGACCGTCCTCTCTTTCATGATGATAAAGAACCGCATTTGCATTATCTTTTAAAAAAGTTATCTCCTTGACAATTTCGTATCCTATTATAGGGTGTTTTTTAATTTCATTCCAATCCTCAGGAGTTAGTGGATCAGTCTTGTTTAACACAGAAAGATCAATCTGTATCTTTCCTATGTCATGCAGGTTGGCAAGGTTTTTAAGCATTTCAATATCATATTCATTCAGCCTGACTTTTCGGGCAATCTTCTCAGAATATTCTGCAACCCGAACTGAGTGGCCGGCAGTATAAATATCTTTTGCCTCAACTATTTTAACTATATGCATAATACTGTTTAATAAAGCTTTTCTTTCATTGGTCCGCAACATGTATGTATACTGGGCAATTATCAAAGGCATCATAGTAAGCATAAGCGTAAAAGGCCCATAGAGATTGTATAGAAAAGATATTGCCACCGACATTACAACAAGAAATATATGGAAAGGCAGAAGCCAGGCAAAATTAAAAATCCATATATTTATTATTTTTATTTTTTTACTTAAAGATATGACTGACGCTGTCAGAAATGTATTTAATATAAAAAATATCAGTGCAGCCATAAAAATCAGCCCTATATTTTTTGCGATAAAAACATTACCTACACTTCTGTCGAAGAATATTTCAAAAACCCAGCTGGAGACGCAGATTGATATCAGGTACTGCCCGCAGTTAAAAATATGCTTGTAATATGGTTCTTTTTTTAAAATATCCCTGATGCTGATAGAAGAAATAAACGTAACTATAATTGAAGTAGCAGGACCGAAGATAATAAGAGCAGCAAGAGAAATTCCAAAATTTACTGAAACGAAACCAGTTTTCGGGAGCGGAACTGAAAAGTTATCTGCAAGAAATATCAGAATTCCAAACAGAACCGCTCCCAGTACGGAAATATTATTGAATCGGTAAATTAAATAAGATGCTAGCGATAAGCCAAAAAAGAATACAGTGAAAATATAAGTATTTAAAATGCTATTATTTTTATTGTTCACTTATATCCTTTTTTTAAAATTAAAAAAAATTATAGCAAATATACATACAAATATACAGAAAATAATTAATAATCTTTTTTTACCATCTTACTGTTGAACCGAATCCAACCATTTTTAAAACCATTTTGAAGAATTTAGCCATTGTGTTTCCCTCCTTTCTTTTGGAAATATCAGCAAACTCTGACGGCGGATTTTTACCATCTTACTGTTGAACCGAATCCAACCATTTTTAAAACCATTTTGAAGAATTTAGCCATTGTGTTTCCCTCCTTTCTTTTGGAAATATCAGCAAACTCAGTTTTTTTGATACCAGTTTTTAAATTCATCAATTAAATCAAGTATTTTTTCGTTAAATATAAGAAAGATGATCAGTAAAATAAGAATGATGATCATTGCTATGACCAGTTTTTCCCACCACTTAAGTCTTCTGTCTTCATCAGATTTATGCATATTTAATTATTCTTTCTCAAACAAACTTCTTAAATTAAATTCCTGGTTCTTTCTTCAATGAAATCTTTTAAATTTTCGGATGTTATACGCCATGAACTTCTGCCTTCCCTCACCTTGAAGCCTTTGAGCTTGCCATTTTTTAAAAGACTCCATACATTATCCACAGATAACTGCAGTATTTTTGCTACCTGTTCAGCGGAATAAAGCACCAGTTCTGATTCCTTGGGAAAGACAACTGAATTTCTTTCGGAAAGGTTGCTGCTTCCCACAAAGAAATCCAGAAAATTCTCAAGGTCACTTTCTTTGACTCTTACCGCTTTGTCTATCCTTATAGCCTTTAACTTCTTTTGCATTATCAGATTTATTATTTCTGTTTCGCTTATTCCCACCAGGTCTGACAGATCTTTTATTGTGTATAGCTTTTCTTCATTACTCATCTTATTAAATAATCATTGAAGATATTTCTTAAATATCTTCTTATATCGATTATTTCCGTATCCAGATTATTGATTTTTAGTTTTTTCTGCACTTTTGCATCAAGAAACGGAATTTCGGAAAGAACAGTGCTGTCTGAGATCTTTTCATATTCTTTCTTTTCTATTGCATCAGAAATGCTGCAGGTATTATTAATTATGCTGAATAATTTTTTATGCTCTCCGATTGTTCTGATGACTGCACGGACTTTATTTGCGCAAAGCCTGCTTGGCAAAGACGATGTCATGAAAAAAGTTGTGAAATCAGCAACACTATTGAAAAAACTGTTAACTGAAAATAAGTTTGCAGGGTAATCAAATATTATGAAATTATACTTGCTTCTCAACAGATAAATAAAACTGCTGAAAATAACTGAATCAAGTTTGTTTATAAATTTTGAAGATAGCGGTGAAATAAAAATATCAAGTCCTTTTTTTGACCTGAAAGACATTGTGTTTTCAAGAGCGCTATTTCCATCTTTATAGTTTTGAAAATAATAACAGAGATTGGGAGTACCTGTTATTTTAAGATATGAGGAAATATCTGAAAATGCCTCGGAAAAGCCCATATCTATAAAAGCAGTCTTCAGATTAAATTCTTCACTGGCAATTACTGCAGTATTTAAAGCAGAAACCGTGTTTCCCGTTCCCCCTTTTATGGAAAGATATGATAATACCTGTTGATTTATTATTCTCAGGTTTTCCGATATTATAGGTTCCTTACTTTCCGGACTGGAATTTTCAAGAGAATTTATTATTTTAATTACTTCTTTTACTGAATCAATGCCGGAAATCTTTTTTATTCTTACTGTATTTTCATGCTCTTTAAAAAACTCGGTGTTTGAAGTTGTAAATATTTTTATATCGGGATTTCTTTCAAGAAAATATTCAAGATCAGTGATTTTCTCTTCATAATCAAGAATGATAAAATCCGGGATATATTCTTCGAGATAATATATCAAGTGATTATTTCTTTTAAATGGTATTATTTCCAGGTTATCTGACTTTAATAAACTGATATTATCTGTAATTTCCTTATTATTCGTTATTAAAACTAATATTTTCAATTTCTTTTGGTTATTTTGTTTTAATATTTTATTTAAGCCTATTTTATCTTAAAAACAGATTATCAGCTATTTTAAGACATTATTTACAGATGCTTTAGTATTTTATAATATATTTGTAATGTATTTTTGTCAAACAATCTTATTATATATTATTACTTCATAATATTAGCATCATATAGTTTTTTATTAATTATTTTAGGTTATATGGGTGAATAAGAAAGTTTTGTGATTTTATTGCAGTATTTATCGGTTATTATCGGTCTATGAAATATATTTTGCTGTAAAAACGACTTACTTGTCTTTTAAAATAAATTTTATAAAAGATTCCTGGCAGAATCCTTTTATTTCAAGAGTTTTTATATTTGAAAATTCTCCGGAGATTATTTTTATTTCTTTTTTGGGTATGTTCAGCATTGAAGAAATGAATTCAATTAGCTCCTTGTTTGCTTTTCCCTTCTCGGGTTGCGAAGAAACCCTGAATTTTATCATTCCGTCGTGAATACCTGATATTTCTGTTTTTAAGGAACCCGGTCTGACCAGAAGTCTGATATTTTCTTTCTTCATTATCCCCCAAAAAACTCATCTATTATATCGGGGTTGCCAATATCGGTTTTTCTTCTGTTTTTATATATCCTGCCTTCCTCATATTCATCAAAGATCTTCTTTTCTGTTTTTTCACCCTGAAATTCATCAAATTTTCTTTCAGGCATATCCCGGCTTTCACCTTCCATGCTGCCGCTCTCAATAAAATCTCTTATTTTTTTATCTTCTTCCAGTTCAATTATTTTGTCCTGCTCCTCAGACGGAGGAATACCGGCTTCATCATTTTTATAAGAATCTTCCTCATTCTCCGATTCATCTATATTTTCGGAAAGCGGATTTTCTGTTTTTATATCAGAATCATTCACGGGAGAGTAGTTGTCTTCACTAACTGATATCTTCGCTGATTTTTGTTTGAAGTTTTTTTCAATATCTTCCACTTTTAAAGATAGTCCCTTCATGGAGGATTTTATCTCTGCAAGAAAGTTTTTATAAAATTCCTGTGTCTGCTGCAACTGCTCGTCAATTATTTTTTTTCTTTCAGTAAGATTTTTTATCTCCATTTCCTCTGTGTCTTTTTTCTGCTTGATCATATCTTTTGCTTCTTTTTCAGCTTTCCCTTTGATTTCATCAGCTATTTTATGGGCAGAAACAAGAACATCGGAAACAAGCTTGGAAACATCTTCATCCTGAGAAGGATTTTCAAACTTCATTTTATCCAGACTGTCCTGTAATTCCTTATTCTTTTTTATTAATCTGTCAAACTCAACTGCAAGTATGTCAAGGAATTTATCTACCTCCTCCATGCTATATCCCTTAAAAGCTGTGTGGAATTCTTTTTTTTGTATGTATTCCGAATTTATATTCATTGTTCCTCCTGTTAAAATTAAAATTTACTTAATGAATCTTCCATTTCATATGCTCTTTCCAGGGCTTTTCCCATTGCATCAAAGATTATTTCCTTAAGATTATTATCTTTAAAACTTTCAAGAGCTTTTTCGGTTGTTCCTCCTTTTGAGGCTACTTTTCTTATCATCTCATCAAAATCATTGCTGATATTATCAAGCATTGCTCCACTGCCCAGCATGCTTCCTATAACAAGTTCTTTTGCAGTATCTTCATCTACCCCTCTTTCAATTCCAAAATTCGTCATATACTTACAGATAAGATAAAAATAGGCCGGGCTGCTGCCGCTTAAAGCAGTAACAAGATTCTGAAATTTTTCATCTATTATTACAGTTTTTCCTATACAGCCAAACATTTTCTTCACAAAATCTTTCTGGCCTGAATTGATATTGGGACTAAAAGAAATGGCAGATATTCCCTTATTTATTAAGACCGGTGCATTTGGCATTATTCTTGCAATCTTCGCTTTTTTTGAAATCAATCTTTCAAAATATTTGATGGGTACTCCTGCAAGCACGCTCAGCAATATATTTCCGTCTATTTCAAAATATTCTGAAATCAGTGAAGAACTTTCTTTAAGATTCTGGGGTTTAAATGAAAGAAGAACATATTCAGATTCCATAAAGACTTCTCTGGTTTCATTGCAGAGATTTATTTTAAAGACCTGCGATGATTTTAATGCTTTTTTCTTATCGGTTTCATAAAAACATATATCTTCATTATTTAAAAAAAAAGAATCCATAACACCGCCTGCAATCGCAGAAGCCATGTTTCCCATACCGATAATTCCAAGTTTATATTTCTTCATAAAACCCTTTTTCTTTTAACATTTCTTTTTCTTCTGAAGTTACTTCTACATTATAGGGGGTTATAAGAAAGACTTTTTCCGCTACTTTTTCAATACTTCCATTTAAAGCATAAGTGAGTCCGCTGCAAAAATCTATTATTCTTTTCGATATTTCGGGATTTTCATTTTGAAGATTTACAATGACAGGAATATCTGATTTAAATTTGTCACCGATTACCTGAGAGTCCTCATATCCGTTTGGTTCAATTACAAATACTTTGGTCTTTTTTTCCATCCTGACTTCCTTAAGATTAGTAATTTTTCTTGAAGATCTGAACCAGTTAGTGCCAGTCCTTTTACTTTCGTCAATGCTTTTTTCGTCATTGCGGTAAACTTCCAGAACATTTCTTTCAGGAGGATTATTTCTGGCGCTGTACCCTTTTCTGCTCCTTACCGGATTTTTCCCGGACACAGGCTCTTCATAATCCTCATCAATAAAACCCAAAAAAGATAATGTTTTTCTGAAAAAACCTGGCATATAATCTCCTTAAATTATTTTTTATTTAAAAACTGCCGAACCTATTCTTATAATCGTTGAACCTTCTTCTATTGCCGTTATATAGTCGTTGCTCATACCCATGGAAAGTTCTTTTAAATTGAGAAAACTGTCTTTTGCTTCCAGTTCCTCTTTAATCAATCTTAAATTTTTAAAAACTTTTCTGACAGTTTCAGAATCATCCGTAAAAGGCGCCATGGTCATAAGACCTTTTATTTCAACATTATTATATTTTAACGCATCTTTAAAAAAATTGTTAACATCATTTATCATCAGACCATATTTGGTATTCTCGCCTGAAAGATTAATCTCAACCAATACTTTCTGCACCTTATTGATATTTTTACAGTAAGAATCTATGGCGGCAATAGTCTTTATGCTGTCAATTGAATGAATTAAATCTGCAATCGGCACAACCTTTTTAATTTTATTTGTCTGAAGGTGTCCGATAAAATGCCAGATAACATCATTTTTCATTTCTTCTGATTTCATTATAAGATTCTCAGCCCTGTTTTCACCAAATTCCCTTAATCCGAGACTGTGCAGATATTTTATCTGATCGACTTCTGCGTATTTGGACACAATAAGAAGCTTTACTGAATTAGCATCCCTGCCTGTTCTTCTGCATGTATTTTCAATATTCAGTTTTATCTTTTCCAGATTATTTTTTATTTTATCCGTTTCATTCATTTTGCTTTCAGTTACAAACTGCGTTTTTTAACTTATATATGCCAGAGCTGCCTGTCTCCCGGCCTTTTTGTCTCTCCTGTAAGAAAAGAATAAATTCCTCCTGGAACAGCATGTGCATTCTTCAATAATGCATATGTTTTTGTCATCGATGCCTTTCCTGACAGCCTGGTATCTGAGTATATTTGTAAGATCAACAAAATACCTGCTTCCATTAAGTATGCCTGAATCTATGCAAAAGACTTCCGGGAACCGTGCTTTAAAATCCATGTAAATATCATGGTCGGTTTCAAAACAGCATTTCCTTATAGACGGTCCGAAAAAAAGAAACAGATTTTTTTGTCTGCAGTCAAATTTTTCAATCATTGTATCCAGGGTTTTGCCAAGAATATCATGAAGCACTCCCCGCCATCCTGCATGAACTGCTGAGATAACTTTTAAATCAGTATCACATATCAGTATAATATTGCAGTCTGCCCCAAGAACCATTATCGGAATATCCGGAATTGCTGTTATCAGGGCATCTCCTTTGGGAATGAATTTTTTTATTCTGCCGGACTCGCAGATATCTGCATTCACAGAGTCAGGCTTGTCGATTTCTTTATATAACTCTTTAAAATCATATAAAAAATTTTTATCAATAATTACTACACTGCTGCTGTGAGTCTGTTTTAGAAAAATAATTGGGTTTGTTGTTTTTATTTCACTCAGATCCAGTAATTTTTTTCTGTTTTCTCTTACTTTTGATGGTTCATAATCGTCATTAAAGGAAAGGTTGAAATCGTCCGGATTTTCCCTGTCCCGTCCTTTAAATGCAGTGGTGAATATAAGATCCAATCCATATTTCTTCTGAAGCTCGGTTGGTGAAAAATATAATGCTTGGTTTTTATATACTTCATCTATTTTCATCAAATATCAGATTAGTAAGAGTTTTTATCTTTTCTGAGGAAAGTTGGAATATCCAGTATATCCTCTTCCTCGCCGAATTTGATTCCTTTTGTCGATTCTTTTAATTCCGGAAAGATACTCTCTCTTTCAGCATCTTTTTTATCTTCCTTTTTGCTATCGGGAGAAATCTCTTCTCTTGCTGTTTCACTCTGCTTTTCCAGTTTTTGCCTGGATTCAAAGTTTTTATCTTTAAAACCTGTTGCAATTATTGTAACTTTTATTTTGTCTTTCATATTCTCATCGACAACAGCTCCAAAAATAATATTTGCTTCCTGGCTTGATGAGTTTCTTACCACCTCTGCAGCTTCATTTACTTCAAACAATTTCAGGTCAGGACCGCCTGAAACATTTAAAAGAATTCCTTTTGCACCATCTATTGAAGCTTCTATCAGCGGACTGTTTATAGCCTGCTGGGCAGCTTTTATCGCCCTGTTTTCCCCTGAAGAAATACCGTCACCCAGAAGGGCGTTGCCTGAATCTTTTATTATTGACTTCACATCTGCAAAATCAAGATTTATGAGGCCCGGCAGAGTGATCAGATCAGTTACCCCTCTTACACCTGCTTTTAATACATTGTCAGCCAGTTTGAAAGCATTAAGCAAAGTAGTGTTTTCATCAGATATCTCAAGAAGTTTGTCATTAGGGATAACGATCAGGCAATCTACCTTGCCTTTCAGATTATTTATTCCCTCTTCCGCCTGCTGAGATCTTTTTACTCCTTCAAAAGTAAACGGCCTTGTCACTACTGCAACGGTAAGACAGCCTTCTTCTTTTGCAATATCCGCAATAACAGGCGCTGCTCCCGTGCCGGTTCCTCCTCCTTCTCCACAGGTAATAAATACCATGTCAGCACCTTTCAACACTTCTCTTATGGCATCGCTTGATTTTTCTGCAGACGATTTACCTGATTCAGGGTTTGATCCTGCTCCCAGACCGGTTTCTCCTATCAGTACCTTTCTGTCAGCATTTGACATCATAAGCGCCTGGGCATCCGTATTTATGGCAATAAATTCACAGCCATTAAGATTATCTTCCATCATTCTGTTGACAGCATTGCTGCCGCCGCCGCCAACTCCGATTACTTTTATAACCGCATAATAATTCTTGTCAAATTCCAAACCCACATCAAACCCCCTATTTTTCACCTTTTAAAATTTTGTTTATAAACATTCTGAATCTTTCAACAAAACTTGAGCTGTTTCTTGATTTATTATTAATATTATCCATGTCTTCAAAATTATCAACCTGGAAAGCATATTTTAAAATTCCCACACTTGTAGAGAAAACCGGATTATTTACAACTTCA
This sequence comes from Actinomycetota bacterium, assembly GCA_012837825.1. NCBI lineage: Bacteria > Bacillati > Actinomycetota > Actinomycetota bacterium. The sequence continues at coordinate 11,215 of DUQM01000009.1, forward strand.
GACGGTCCTTCGACATCAATGCAGATCCCTATTCTGGAAGGCATGTTAAAAACAGTACTTGCCATTTTCAGGATACCTTTTGTCTGAGCGGATCCTCCTGTTATTACAAGTCCGCAGGGAATGGAATTAGTAATGCCATATTCATCTATTTTATCCTTAATTATCTGCATCATTTCTTTTATCCTTGAACTTACGATATTGTAAAGCTGTATGCTTAATGTCGTTTTATTTGTATTTATATTCATTTCGCTAATACTGGCTTTATTTAGGATATCAGGAAAATTATAATCCACATTTGCAAATCTTTTTTTTATCTCTTCTGCTTTTGTAAACGGGATATTCAGTCCTATGGATATATCATTTGTAATAAGGTCTCCGCCTACAGGCAGGCAGTAGGTAAATATCATTTTTTTATTCTTATAGACTGCAACATCCGTAGTACCTCCTCCTATATCCAGAAGAATCACTCCGCTTTCTTTTTCCTCATTGGAAAGAACGGCTTCAGAAGATGCAAGAGCTTCTATGATTATGTCTTCGATTTCAAGATTTGCGGCTTTTACACAGTTTATTACATTCCTAAGAACAGAAGATGAACCAAAGATTATCAGCAGTTCCACGCCAAGCCTTTCAGTTGCAAGCCCTGTGGGATCTTCTATGCCTTTTTCCCCGTCAGCAACAAATTGCTTTATTATGGTATGTATGACTTCATACTGGGAAGGAAGGTTTATCCTGTTTGTAAGAGAAATAAGCCTTTCCACATCTATTTTTCTTACTATCTTGTTGGGAGAAGCAATCGTCAGTTCATTATAATTATTTTCAAAAGCAATATGCTTGCCTGTAACCCCTATATAAACATTGTCAATAAAAAGATTTGAAGATTTCTCTGCAAGTTCCACGGAATCAAGTATTGACTTTGTAACCTCACTTATGTCAATTACAAGACCTTTTTTAATGCCTCTGCTTTTGGACATCCCATAGCCTATTATTTCGACAACATTATTTTTTTTAAGCCTTCCAATAAGCGTGTTTACTTTCGTTGTCCCAATATCTACTGCTGCAATCAGCTCGTCTTTCCCAGGCAATCATCCCTCCGTTAGAATAGCTATTATTTTATTATCGGACTATCAGTAATCCTGATGTCTATTATACTATAAGAAATACTCTCATTTTCAATTTCTTTTAATATCTGCTCCAATATTAAATTTTTTTTAGTCAGTTCTGAAGTATTTCCGTATAATATAATCTTATTATCAACCGTATTAAAAAAAATGTCACCAAAAGAATCCCTGCTTACTCCTGCAAAATCAATATGTGATCGTATATTTTCAGTCATTGAGTCATAAACCCGACCAATGCTTAATACATTTTTTCTTGCTATCTTATTCCCTATATCCGGTAAATAATTTATTACATTCTTTACAATAATCAAATCATCATAATCTCCGGAACCTGAAGATATTTCCTCCAGAAACACGCCTTCATTATCTATCAAAAAAATTTTTTCTTTATATCCTATTCTCAGATAAGGCATTCTCTCTTCTATGATTATTTCAATCTTATCCGGAAATATTTTTTTAAGTTCAGCTTTTTTTATCCTGCTATAATTGGCCTCAACTGACAATTCTGCTTGTTTTTTGTCTATCTCAAAAATATTTTTACCTATAAGATATCCGAGAAAAGTTTCTATTTCCTCCTTATCATAGTAATCATTATTAATTAACTTTATATTCTTGATTTTAAAATAATCACTATTGTAGAAATAATTCAATCCTATAATAGTACCGGCAAAAACTGCTATTCCAAGCAAAACCCATAAAAATACTAAAAACTTCCTAAAAGCTGATTTCCGCTTTCTGGAAACAATTCTTTTATCTCTGACGATTCTGGCAGCCATCCTATTATTGCTTCAATGTAGAAAAATTTAATATTATTTCTACAAGCTTTTTAAAATCAATGCCCGCAGCAGCAGCTGCTTTGGGAACAAGACTTGTCTCAGTCATCCCCGGCATGGTATTTATTTCCAATACAAATATTTCATCATTTTCATCCATAATCAGATCTACTCTTGAAATTCCGAAACATCCAAGGCTCTGATGCGTCTTAATTGATATTTCCTGTGCTTTCCGGCTCAAATCATCGCTGATCCCGGCAGGCACAATATACTCTGTAAGACCTGATGTGTATTTGGATTTAAAATCATAAAAACCGCTCTTGGGAATCACTTCGATTATCGGCAAAGCAACCGGCTCTTCCCCCAGGATGCTTACCGTAAGCTGCCGGCCTTTAATAAATTTTTCAACCAGCACTCTGCTGTCATAAATCTTTGCAAAATTAATTGCGCTTTCGATATCTGTTTCATTTTTTGCAATGGTAATACCGATAGTAGAGCCCTCTCTTGCAGGTTTGACAACTGCAGGATAGCCGATTTCATCATTGATTTCTCTGATTATTTCCTTAATTTTGATATCTTTTTCATTATCAATGCTTATATAATCAGGAGTACTTATCCCCTCAAGCCTGAATATTTTTTTTGAATATATTTTGTCAATCGCAAGAGAGCTGGCAAGTATGCCTGAACCAGTATATGGTATTTTAAAAAGCTCAAGAACACCCTGTACTGTACCGTCCTCACCGTATTTTCCATGAAGAGCCAGAAACGCTATATCAATATTTTTAAAAACAGAAACGTCATCACCTTTAAAATCAATAAAATCCGAATTATAGCCAAGCTCGAGAAGCGCCCCGTATATTCCATTACCGGTTTTTAGAGAAACCTCTCTTTCTGATGAGATGCCTCCGCAGATTACCCCTATTTTTATTTCTTTCTTTCTGCCGGATAAAGGCAGGTGTTTAAAAAGTCCGGCAATTTCATCTTTTTTAAAATCCAACTAATTTCACCTCATTTTCAAGTTCAATATTAAAATTATCTTTTACCATTCCGGCAATTATTTTTGAAAGATTATAAATATCCATTGAAGATGCTCCGGCAGGATTTTCAATAAAATTTGCATGTTTTTTTGAAACGGCAGCCCCTCCGTATCGGAAACCCTTGAGCCTGAGACTATCAATAAGCTCTGCTGCTGTTTTGCTTGAATTCAGCGGGTTTTTAAAAAAGCATCCGGCTGTAAATTTATTTAACGGCTGTACTGCCTTTTTATATTTTATTCTTTCAAGTATTTCATTAAAAACCAGTTCTTTTTCAGAACGTTCTTTTTTGAAAAAGATTTTTGTTATTGCAACAAGGTTCTCTATATTAAGAAATCTGTACCCAAAGTCATTTATTTTTAATTTGTGTTCTTCCGAAACTATATGGCCGGATTTTATTTTAAGACATTCTACTGATTCAATGAACTCGCATATGGAATTGAATTTTGTGCCCGAATTTCCTGCAACCGCTCCTCCAACTGTACCGGGTATTCCTGCCATAAAGGCAAAGTTATAGCTTTTCTTATAGCACTCTGTTACAAATCTGCCCATATTATAAGCAGCTCCGCAAACAATATTCCCTTCTTCCTTAAAGTCAATATGATCAAAAAATCTCCCGAGCTTGATAATGACAATGTTTTCATTCATGTCGTTTATCAATGAATTGGAACCCCCGCCAATAATAAAATATCTGATATTATTATTAATAATAAAAGCGATGATATTTTTTAAGGCTTCATTATTTTCAGCAATTACAAGCGTTCCGACTGTGGAATTAACTCTGAAATTTATCAATCTTCTCATATCGGCATCATGATATATTTTCAGGTTTTTTATTCCGCTGCTGTCTATTATTTCCCTTATTTTGCAATCCCCGGGCATGATCTGATTAATTCTCCAATAAGCCGTCAGAAACTCTTGTTATATCTCCTGCTCCCATAATGAGAATAAGGTTATCGCTTTTTATTTCCTGTTTAAGATAATCTACAATATCATTCATTTTGGGAAGATAAACAAGCTTTCTGTTGAAATCATTTTTAGAAAGGTAATCTATAAGTAATTTTCCGGAAACACCGGGTACAGGATTTTCGCCTGAAGCATATACTTCCGTTACTATAAGTGTATCTGTTTTCTCAAAACAATGGTCAAATTTATCAAGAATAGCCTTGAGACGGGAATATCTGTGGGGCTGAAAAACAGTAATTATTTTTTCTTTTAAAAGACTTTCCGCAGCTTCCAGGGTTGCTTTTATCTCGGTAGGATGATGTGCGTAGTCATCGACAATGACTGAATTATTAAAGCTGCCTCTTATCTGAAACCTTCTCCTTACCCCCGTAAAGCTTTCAATTATTTTTATGCACTCCTCAATATCAAGTTTAAGCAGATAAGCGCAGGAAAGACTTGCAAGACAGTTTTTTACATTATGAATTCCCGGAATTTTAAGTTTTACATCATAATTTTTTTTATTTATCCTTATTTTAAAACTCATTCCCGAACCGGAAGGTTTTATATCATATGCAATAATATCATTTTTTTCTGTAAGCCCGAATCTGAATATTTTCCTGCCTGTTTTAAGGCCTTCAAGCGTAACTTCGCTTATATCATCCCCGTTTATTATTATGAATCCGTTTTCTTTTGTATTATTTAAAAAACTTACAAAACTTCTCCTGATTTCTTCATAATTTTTATAAAAATCAAGATGATCTTCCTCGATATTTGTAACCACGCTTACAAACGGATTATATTTGAGAAAGGATCCGTCGCTTTCACAGGCTTCGGCAATTATATATTCCCCTTCTCCAAAACTTGCATTTGTTCCAAGCTCATTAAGCTCTCCGCCAATAATAATCGTAGGATCCAGACGAGCCTGTCTGAATATAAAGGAAATCATGGAAGTCGTTGTAGTTTTGCCATGTGTGCCTGCCACTGCTATACCCTTTTTCTGATTCAGTATCCAGGCAAGTGCATCAGAACGGCTGTATATGGGAATGCCGGAATTCCGGGCAGATCTGTATTCTGTATTTTCGCTCCTGATTGCGGCAGATATAATAAGAGCATCAAACCCTGTGATATTTTTTGAATTATGTCCGATAAAAACCTGTATACCTTTTTTCTTTAAATTCTGAGTATATCCTGATTCCTTAAGATCTGAACCGGCCACCCGGAAACCCATTCCTTTAAGCACTATTGCGACTGCACTCATGCCTGCGCCGCCTATCCCTACAAAGAAAAAACTTTTATGCCTGCCAAAATTATTTAAATCACTAATCAAATAAATCTCCGATCAAAATATCAGTAATTATTTTATGACTTTCTGAAAAAATATTTTCACCTTTTTTATTTTTTAATCCATTATATAACCTAAAGTTGTCAGAAATCATATCTTTTAATATTTTTTCAAGAATATATTCATTTGTCTCCGAATCTTCAAGTATGATAGCTTTTTTATTATCTGCCAGGAATTTTGCATTATAGTACTGGTGATTGTTTATTGCATTCGGAAAAGGGATCAGAATGGCAGGAATCCGGCATACTGCAATTTCTGCAACGGTATTCGCCCCTGACCTTGATATTATCAGATCTGAAATATTATAGATATCCTGCATCCTGTCTTCATAAGGAATTATTCTCAGATTTTTATCTTCGCCCGCAACCATGCCATTACTGCTTTCGCTGATTTCTGAATAAAATCTTTTACCTGAAATAAGAATAAACTGCAGATTTTTATTGTCTTTCATAATATCCGACAAACCAATAAAAGACTTGTTTATCCTGTCCGCTCCAAGACTTCCTCCAAATGCTGTTATTGTAAAAACACCTGGCTTCAGGCCATATTTCCGGTAGTTTTTATCGCCCGATCTGAATTCACGGATTATTTTTCTTACCGGATTACCGGTGAAAACTGTTCTTTTGGTTTTTTTTCTGAAATATTCTTCTGTTTCTTTGAAACTCAGGAATATTTTTTGAGCAAAACGGGCAAAGATCAGATTTAATCTTCCGGGAATATAGTTCTGTTCATGAATGTAGAATTCTTTTCTTAATAAGAGGCAGGCCAGAAACACTGGTGCGCATACATAACCACCCATACCCAGAATGACGTCAGGCCTGGATCGTCTGATTATATTTAAGGAACAGGTCAGTCCTGAGATTATATTTATAATAAAAATGATATAGCTTTTGATTTTTCTTATAATTCCTGATTTCTGTAAAAGACCGGATGATTTTATGGTAATAAATTTAATCCCAAGAGGTGGTATAAGTCTGGCCTCCATCCCTTTTTCAGTGCCTATGTAACATATATCTATATTTTTATATTGCTCGGATATCTGCTCGATTATCGCAATTGCAGGATAGATATGCCCTGCAGTTCCTCCTCCGCATATGATTATTTTTTTATTCATTTTCTTCTAAGGGTGAAATTATTTTATATTTTGATATGTTCAAAAGAATTCCGGCACCTGCCATTGTCGTTACAAGCGATGAACCTCCAAGACTGATAAAAGGCAGGGTAATGCCTGTAACCGGAAAAAGTCCTGTGGACACTGAAATATTCATAATCGCCTGAATCACTATAAGGCTCGTTATACCCACAGCTATAAGTCTTCCAAGATAATCTTTCGCTTTCATTGCAATCCTTATCCCGAAAAATGCAAAAAGAACAAAAAGCATGACAACAAAAAGGGTTCCTATCAGACCAAATTCTTCACCTATTATTGAAAAAATAAAATCCGTATTTGCTTCAGGAAGGTATGAATATTTCTGCATGCTGTTTCCAAGACCCAGTCCGTAAATATTACCTGAGCCTAATGCAATAAGGGACTGGTTCACCTGGAAATTTGAACCATCTGTTTCAGAATTATGATTCAGGAATGCGATTATTCTTTCCAGCCTGTAGCTTTCAAGAAAAAGATATCCGACCGCAAGAATACCCCATGTTGTCATTATGCCGGCAATATGTTTAAACCTTACCTCTCCAATAAACAAAATAATAAAAATCACAATCCAGATGATTATTGCAGTACTGTAATCAGGTTCCATAAATATGAGCAATGTTATAATAAGAAGAAAGACAAAAGCCGGAAACAATATAGCCTTTATCTTATAGATATCCCTGTATTTTTTATTAAGTATGTCGCTTAGATAAATAATAACTATTAACTTTGCCAGTTCAGAGGGCTGGACTGAAAAGACAAAGACAAACCATCTTCTTGCTCCCCCTATTTCAACCCCTATTCCGGGAATAAGCACCAGCGCAAGAAGACCTATTGCAATCAGAATCAGAAAATTTGATATTTTTGCTATTTTGTGATAATCAATTTTATTTAATACCAGAAGAACTACTATAGAAATTGCCGACCAGATCATCTGTCTTCTTATAAAATAAAAAGCATCGCTTTTATGGCTTTCCCCAAAAGACATAGATACGCTTGACACCATAACCATTCCCACGACAAGAAGCAGTACAGTGATTATGAAAATAAAATAATATTCTATATTTATTTTAATAAAATTTATTTTTTTAT
>DUQM01000010.1 GCA_012837825.1 Actinomycetota bacterium
TAAGTTCCGCACTACGAGATTAAATTCTATCTCTTCGACGTCAATTATTCCGTTTGCTTCAAGGTGGCCGTTTGAAATGTTCGTGCTACTCAATTTTCTCTTACCGCTTAAAACCGTATCTTTCCAATAGGAGTCCACCATAAATCCGTTTCCCGAATAAAGCGAGTGATATATTCTTTGGTTTTTGCCCGAAAAGGTTCGGCAGACATTTGAATTCTTGGAGTAAGTTGATTAGCTTGGTGCTCCATAAATTCCGTTGATTTTTTCACAAGGGGAGAAGCGGCTCCACCGACAACCTCGCAACTTATAAATGATGCGTCCGGATTGAACAGTTTCTCAAGAGCGAACACCTTGCGATGCTTGTCTCAATGAACACTTTCATGGATGATAGTGTTGTTTCCTGATCCCAGATTTCGCAAAAAAACTTAAAGAGAATAAATTTGAAGCAGTAATTGCCGGAGCCGGCAAAGCGGCTCATCTTCCGGGGGTAATAGCTGCATATACGACACTCCCTGTAATAGGGGTTCCTATTAAAACTGATGATCTCGGTGGGCTGGATTCGCTTTTATCCATAGTGCAGATGCCGGGAGGAGCTCCATAACGTACAAAAAGCCTGCAATACAAAGGGTTTTGAATACCCCTAAGGGGCGGACACCTTATATTGCAGGCTTTCTCGATACTAAAAATAAAAGAATTAACCGCAGCATTATATCAATGCTACGGTTAATGTTTGGCGGAGGAGGAGGGATTCGAACCCTCGAGGCGGGCAATTACCCACCTAACCGCTTAGCAGGCGGCCCAATTCAGCCTCTCTTGCACTCCTCCGTGGAAAGAATATTATACTAAAAAAACAATAGAATATAATAGCATAAATTTATAAAAAAGCATCTTTTAAAAATTAAATTTATTTAAAAATGGAAGATATCTGGTAATAATTCCGACTGTCTTCAACATGCTTCCGGTTATAAATATAATTCCAAGCAGTATAAGGAATACGCCAGATATGATCATTATTATTTTCATATGCCTGTTTATCTTTTTGAAGAACTTTGCAAAAAGGCTTATAAACATACTGAATATAATAAAAGGTATTCCAAGCCCCAATGAGTATGCAAGCAACAGCATTATTCCCTGAAACAGAGTGTCAAGCCTGCTTGCCATCATAAGAATTCCGGAAAGAATCATACCCACACAGGGAACCCAGCCGAATGCAAATATAATGCCTATAAGAAAAGAGCCAAGATAATTGAACTTGGCACTTTCCGGAATATTTAACTTTTTTTCAAAATTCAAAAAAGGTATTTTAAAAAGTCCGATGTAATGAAGGCCGAAGATAATAAGTATAGCTCCTCCAACCCGGGCAATTATATTTGAGTACTGCTGAAGCAATCTTCCAAAAAAAGTTGCCGTTGAACCCAGTATTACAAAAACAACCGTAAATCCAAGCACAAAAAATATGCTGTTTAATAGCAGAAACATCCTTTCAGATAATTTCATATTTCTGCTCTGCCCGAAAGCTGCTTTGGCTGACATAAGACTTATATACACGGGTACCAGCGGTAGAATACATGGGGATATAAACGATAAAAACCCTGCTGAAAATGCTGAAAAAATACTTATTTCAAACATTAATACCTCTTAAGACTGGTTTTCATATTCTGCTATTTTGTCAACTCTTCTCTGATGCCTTTCAACTCCGCTGAAGTCTGTCTCAAGCCATTTCCTGACTATTTGGATTGCCAGCCCCTCCGGAATATAATCCTGGCCTAGGCAAAGAACATTCGTATCATTGTGAATTCTGGACATTTCTGCAATTTCTGCATTAAAGGCATTAACAGCCCTTATTCCTTTTATCTTATTTGCAGTTATGCACATACCTGTTCCACTGCTGCATACAAGTATTCCTGCTCCATTATTCTCAGCTACTTTTTTTGCCACTATTGCCGCATAATCAGGATAATCATCCGCAGGATTAATATCCGGCGCTCCCATATCCTCAAAATCAATACCTTCATTTGAAAGATAGCCCTTTATTTTTTCCTTTAAATCAAATCCTGCATGGTCAGAGCCTGTAAAAATCTTTTTATCTTTATGCATTTTTAAACCTCTGATTAGAATTTTATTAATTAAGAATAAAAAATAATCCTGTATCAAGCCGCTTAGAAAAAGGGCTTGCGGGTAAAAACACTTAATCTTTTATTTCAGCCATTGTATAAATGCTGTTTTGTCATTACGGTTGTATCCGGCTTTTTCATAAAACCGCAAAACGCCGTCTTCTTTTGAGCCGGCAAGAAGCATTATTTTATAGCAATTCTCTCTTAATGCTATCTCCCTGGCATAATCAAGGATCTTTGAAGCAAAACCTTTTTTTCTGTGACTTTCATCTGTTACCACATTTTCAATAAGAGCATATGGTCTCTGTTTGTGGGTCAGATTGGGAACAATGATTATTACGCATGTTGCAACGATTGTTCCATCTTTTATTCCTACAATGACATGCTGATCTTTATAATCAAGAATACGTTTCCAGACATTTTTGATTTCATCGCTTATTTCAGGTACTTCAATATTATGCATCTGGCTGTAAAGTCTGAGTATGCCGTTTAAATCATTTTTATCTGCTTTTTTTATTTCGAAATCCATAGTATCTCCATATAATACCGAAAAGATTCGGTTCTTGTCTTATCTTTGATTCGCTGCAGAGCCGCGGACTTCTTCGCATTTGCTGAAGTCTCTCCTTTGAAATCCCGGTTAAAATGTATTGCCGGCATATTTTAACTCTCGGCACAGTCAGCTTCAAGTATCTAAAGTCATGGCGCACCCGGAGGGATTCGAACCCCCAACCTGCGGATTCGTAGTCCGATGCTCTATCCAGTTGAGCTACGGGCGCAAAAAAATATTCTGATTATTTTATAAATAACAAATTTAATTCGGCGACATTACAAGACAATCGCAGAATGGCGGAGAGGGTGAGATTCGAACTCACGGAGGGCACAAACCCTCAACGGTTTTCAAGACCGCCGCATTCAACCGCTCTGCCACCTCTCCGGCAGACAACTATTATAATAAAAAAAATACTTAAATAAAATAAAATACTTAAATAATTGTGTGGATTATTTTTGTTTTGCAGATATGATCTCAATGCCGTTCATATAAGGCAGGAGAACTTCAGGAATTCTGATATTGCCTTTTGAATCCTGATAATTTTCATATATTGCAATAAGAGTCCTGCCCAGTGCGCAGGCGGTACTGTTCATGGTGTGGACAAAACCTTTATTTTTATCATTATCCTTATACTTTATGTTTAATCTTCTTGACTGATAATCCGTGTCATTGCTACACGAGGCAAGTTCTCTGTATGCTCCCTGTCCGGGCAGCCATGCCTCAAGGTCATACTTTTTGGCATTAGGACTTCCGATATCACCGGTGCACATATTAAGTATCCTGTAATGCAGGTTCAGGCCTCTGTATATTTCTTCAAGAGTTTCTCTCAAAAATTCATAATTATCCCATGATTTCTCAGGATCTGAAAAAATAAACATCTCTACTTTATCAAACTGGTGAACACGAAACATGCCCCCCATATCCCTGCCGTAGCTGCCGGCTTCTCTTCTGAAGCATGTTGAGAAGCCGCAGTATTTTAAAGGAAGAGAATCCAGCTCAAGAATATCATCAGCATGATAACTGCAGAGCGGAACTTCCGCAGTCCCGACCAGATAGAGTTCATCAGATTCTATCTTATAATACTGATTTTTTTCAGCAGGCAGAAAACCTGTTCCGTACATTGCTCTTTCCTTTACAAGCACCGGAGGTATTACAGGTATGAATCCCTTGGAATAAAGTATCTTAAAAACGTAACTGATCAGCGCAAATTCAAGAAAAACCGCCTCGTTTTTTAAATATACGAACCTTGCCCCGCTTACCTGCGCTCCTTTTTCATCATCAAGTATGTCAAGGGCTTTTCCGAGTTCTATATGGTTTTTTATTTTATAATCAAACTCCGGTTTGCTGCCGTAAAAAAATATGGGTACATTATCATTTTCATTCCTGCCGATTGGAGTTGTGCTGTGAGAAATATTGGGATAACCGGCAAGTCTTGAATTGAATTCTTCATTTTTTTCCTGCAATTCTTTTTCCATGCTTACAAGACTGTCATTAACTTTTTTCATTTCTGCTATTGCTTTTTCTCTTTCCAAACCTGAGAGTTTTGGCATTTTTTTTGAATTTTCATTCTTCAAAGCCCTTAATTCATCAACCGCAGAAATAAGCTTTCTTCTTGCAGCATCAAACTCAAGATCCTCATCAATATTTATCTTCATATTTCTTTTTTTGATTTCTTCTCTAAAGATTTCAGGATTTTTCCTGAATAAATCAATATCTATCAATTCTTTTTCTCCCGATTGTCCTTATTTACATTTTTTATGATTCTTTCCAAACAGGATAAGAGCCAAGTATTTTTATCATATAAACATTTTGTCTTAAAGATTCTATACCTTCAAAGACTTTCTTTTCATGCAGATGACCTTCAAGATCTATCATAAAAATATAATCCCCTATATTCTTCCTTGCCGGCCTTGATTCTATTTTAGTCAGATTTATTTCCCTGTCCGCAAATTCTTTCAATATTTTATACAGGCTTCCGGGTTTGTCTTTTTTCAGGAAACAAACTATTGATGTCTTGTCATGACCTGTCCTCTGAGGAATATAATTGCCTATAAAAACAAATCTTGTTTTATTATCTCTCGAATCCTCTATATCCTTTTCGATAATCTTAAGATCATAAAACTCTGCTGCAACCCTGGTGCCTATTGCAGCAAAATCATCGTCAAGATCCAGTATTTTTTTTACTGCTTCAGCTGTGCTGTTGGCGGCAATAATTTCCGCTCCCGGCAGTCTGTTGTTTAAAAAAGATCTGCACTGGGCGGTTGCATGGGGATGTGAAATCACTTTTCTGACTTTTTTCAAACCGGTATCTTTTTTACCTATAAGATAGTGTCTTATAGGTATAGTGATTTCTCTTATTATTTTGGCTTCACTCTCAAAAGCCAGAATATCCTGAGTAATATTGACTGAGCCTTCCAGTGAGTTTTCAATAGGTATGAGGCCCTCATCAGTATCACCTCTGTCTATGCTCTTAATTACTTCTACTATTGTCCCCAGCGGCTCTGCTGTTATTTCACCGGCATCCTTATAAAAACTAAAAAGCGCTTCTTCCGTAAATGTGCCTCTTGGCCCGAGATAAGATATTTTTTTCATGCCTTGTTTTTAAAAAATAAAATAATTATTAATTAAGATAAATATGTTTATGGAAGAAAATCCTTGGGATTATGAGGAACTCCGTTAACATATACTTCATAATGCAGATGAGGACCCGTACTTCTTCCGGTATTGCCCATTTCTCCTATTATCTGGCCCTGTGTGACCTTGTCGCCGACCTTTACATACATATCACTCAGATGAGCATAGACTGTAGTGTATTTGTCCATATGATAAATAATAATTTTTTTACCATATCCGCTGTGCCAGCCGGAATAAATTACTACACCTGAAGCAGTGGCTGAAATCGGTGTGCCTGTGCTGTTTGCTATATCAAGGCCTTTATGTATGCTCCCCCATCTTCTTTCATTAAACGTAGAAGTAATCCTTCCCCAGGTGGGCCATATGGAAGGTGTATGTTCCATGACATATATATAGTCTTCCATATTTTTCTTGTCATTTTCAAGGCTTGCTGCAAGATCAGGAGCTTTGCTTAAAAGATCATCAAGCATTGAGCTTATGTCCTCAAGTTCTTCTTCCTGATCCAGGGTATAATAAAATATCTCATTAGGATCATTTAGCAACTGAAGATCAGCATTAAGTCCATTATCATATATGGTTACTTCTCCTTCATAACCGCCCTGTCCTGTAATATTTCTTACCAGCTTGTCCAGTTCTTCAACTTCTTTCAGATAATTCTCAAGCAATTTTGTCTTTGACTGTATCTCGTTTGTCTTTTTTTCAAGATTTACCAGCTCAACTTCTTTGTAGTTGATTTTATACTCGATTCTTTCAATCTCCGCAATTTTTTCATTCAGTTTCTGTCTGGTTATATAAAGATTTGAGACAAGTATGGCTATTGCCGCTACCACTATTATTGCAAAAATATAAATGAACCTTAAAAGATTCTGGGAGAAAGATAGCTTTTTTATCCTGTCCTTGGGGCCGGAATAAATAATTAATGTATATGTCTTATTTTTTTCTTCACTCATTATCAAAAAATTTTATAATAAATAGCTACAATTATGCAAATGATTAAATATTATATATAAAATTATAAATATGTAAAATTTTAAATCCTTTCTTCTGGGATACTGCAGGACTTTTTAAGAAGCACAATATCCTTTTCTATCTCTCAACCATAAACTTGTATGAAGCAGTATTGTTTGTAAGAACGCTTTCCCCCTGAACAGGTTTAACCTCAATAGACATGCTGCATCTCAGTCCGGGAAACGCCTGAAATCCTGATATTGTAACTGATTTTTGTTCAGAGGGCTCAATTGAAGCTATTGTATATGTTTTTTCATCAGCTCTGGGATTATCTTCCGTGCTGTAGCTCATTACAACTATTACATCTTTTTCCGTAACATTACCCTGGTTTTCAACAATCATTGTAACACTGACTTCATTGCCCTTTGCAAGAATAAGGTATTCTCCCTGCTGGTTTATTATCCTGGGATTGAATTCAATTGAATCAGTTATCAGTGCCATTCCCCTTCTTTCTTGAAGGCTTGCAACGGTTTTTATGTCATTAATGAATTTTGAGACATTCTCAGGATCTATTAGCTCGCTTTCCTTAAGTATTTTTGAGCTTAATATCGTCAGATTGTTTATTTCAATATTTTCTCCTGCGGTCTTTATTTCATCCTGGAAATACCTGTATATTTCATCGCTCATATACATATTTAGAAATGAATTTGTGATCTGGGAAACAGCTATTTCCTCGCCGATATTCTGCAGTGCATTAAAAAGGGCAGGTTTGAAGTTTTCATAAGCCCTGGTTCGCAGATCAAGAACAAGCTTCAGATAACCATGTGAGACTTCAAATGACTCAGGCGGATTCATTTCATGGCAATTCTGGAGATTTATCTTGCTTTCCTCTATTATGTCCGAAAGATTCTTGTCAAGTTCTTCCCTTGTTATGTCTTTTACCTGATTAAGCAAAATGAAATAATTTACAGCTGTCTTGTTTGAATGCTGGATTAAAACCGATACTGAATTGATATAATCCGCAATTGATAATTTCTTCTGTTCGTTTAAATTTTTTTTACCGTTTTCGCAACTCCACAAGCCGGTTATCCAGCTTACAATGACTGCAGCTATGATTAACATTATTATCAAAGTAATAATGGGTTCTTTTTTGCTTTTCTTTTCCAATCAACTCTCTCCGGAGAAAAAAATGTGGCAATACAAGCCCTGTCTGATCAAATCAATTTTAATGGTGGGCGGAGGGGGACTTGAACCCCCATGTTCTTGCGAACACTAGGTCCTGAACCTAGCGCGTCTGCCAATTCCGCCATTCGCCCGACTGTGCTAAATTTTAGCAAAAACAATTCTAAAAAGATATTATTTTGTATTATATAAAATTAAGATTTTTTTACCAATAACTCACCGTCTGATTCAAAGAATTTGTTGAACAGGATTTTTTTGCTATATTGCGATTTCGCTTATTTGCCGGAAATTCAGCTTTGCTTCTTTACCCGGTAATTCTTTACCCGACAAATTTATATAAATACCCATTCTTTCTGCATATTTGCAGATAAGGATAAAAAAATAAAGAAATAATACTGAATAACAGGAATGAAAAAAATTATTTAATACTTTTAAAAGCCTTTTTGGGTAAAATATTTTTCATACACTATTTATTTAACTATAATGTCTCATATGGAATATTATGCATTAAGCGATATCGGAAAACTTAGAACATCTAATGAAGACTCATACCATGCAGAAAGTAATTTAATGATTGTAGCTGACGGTATGGGCGGGCATAATGCGGGCGAAATCGCCAGCAGATTTGCAATAAAATACTTTGTTGAACATTTTACAAATCTTTTATCCTGCCGGAATACTAAAAATAATGAAAAAGTGCATGCAGAAAAACCCAAGAATATTACGAAAATGATTTCCAGGAACAACAATGCGGATAAAATTCAGAAAATGCTTATAGAAAGCATTGAATATGCAAACAGCAACATATATAAGATGGGTCTTGAAAATGAAGATTACAGCGGCATGGGCACTACTTTCACAGGTCTGTTTATTGAAAACGAAAAAGGTTATGTAATCCATGTGGGAGACAGCAGGCTTTATCTTTTCAGGGATTTGGAGCTGAGTCTTCTGACTGAAGACCACACATTCGTTTTTGAACTTTATAAAAAAGGAGCCATCACTTACGAAGAATTGTTTTCCCATCCCCAGAAAAATTACCTCACAGGAATAATAGGTGAAAATGATATAACTGCTCTTGAATGTTTTAAATTTGAACTCTTAAAAGATGATATCATCATCCTCTGTTCAGATGGTTTAAATTCAATGGTTCATGATGATTTGATAAAAAAAATTCTTGAAAAATCAAAAAACAAAAATTCAAAAGAGATTGCTGAAAACCTTGTAAAAAAAGCAATTAAAAATGGAGGCAACGACAATATCACTGTCATTGCCTTAAAAAATTAAAAAGAAAAGTTTGTTATGATAGGAACAATTCTTGCTGAAAGATACAAAATAGTTAAAAAGCTGGGCAGCGGAGGCTCTGCTGATGTTTATCTCGCAGATGATATAAAACTGCACAGAAAAGTAGCTATCAAGATTTTATCTCATCTTTATGCAGGTGATAGAAGTTTCGTGGCAAGATTTAAAAAAGAAGCCCAGATCCTTGCAAGACTAAGTGACCCCAATATAGTTTCAATATTTGACTGGGGTCAGTTTGATAGTTCTTATTTCATATGTATGGAATATGTGGAAGGCTCAAACCTTGCAGACATCATAGAAAAACAAGGAATAATCAACCCTGCAACTACTGCCAGGTATTCCATACAGATATGCAAGGCGCTTGAAGTCGCACATAAAAATAATCTGATTCATAGAGATATAAAACCGCAGAATATTATTGTAACCGCAGACGGAACTGTAAAAATAACAGACTTCGGCATAGCAAAATCCCTTCTTGAAGACAATACTAAAACTTTAAATATTCTGGGAACATCATATTATATTTCCCCGGAACAGGCTCAGGGTAAAATTCTCAGCTACTCTACTGATCTTTATTCTCTTGGCATAGTCATCTATGAAATGCTTACAGCAGATGTCCCGTTCAGAGGAGAGAATTCAATAGATATAAGTTTAAAACATATAAATGAAAAACCTCTAAGGCCGTCAGTGTTTGTTCCGGAAGTACCGGAGAGAATGGAGAAAATCGTATTAAAATGTTTGCAGAAGGATCCGTCAAAACGGTATGAAAGCGCAGCTGACTTAAAATCTGATTTAATCAGTTTTCTTAAGGGAGAACCTCTGGCAGACGAAGAAAAAAAAGAAAATGAAGCATCAAAGCAGGGCAATATCATAAAGAAGATCGGATATTTCAAATTTACCTCAAAAGGCAGTGAAAAGAATAAAGATCTTTCACGTGATGAAAAAGAAGAGGCAGTCTTACAGAATTCTTCTCAAAAAAAGGCAGGAAAAATGCTTATAATTACATGGTCGACACTTTTGCCTGTTCTGGCAGTTTTTATTGTATTGTCTATATGGGCCTTAATAAATAATAATGCTTTAAAAAATCGTGAAGAGCTCGTCAGGGTCCCCTGTATCACAAATATGCGTTACATTGATGCTGAAAAAATGCTTCAGTCAATCGGACTTGAAATTAAATCAGAGAACGAAGAATATAACAGTATTGTTCCTGAAGGTTTTATCATAGATCAGATTCCGTCCGAAGGAAATGATGTTATGAAAGATACTGAAATAAAAGTCAGTGTCAGCAGAGGGCAGGAGGAATCCAGCACAGTGACACTGCCTAATCTTATTGGAATAAATATTGAAGAAGCGCGGAAAATTCTTAATGATCTCGGATTTGAAAATCTGGAAATAAAATGGGAATCTTCTGATTTTTTTCATAAAGATGTAATTATAAAACATGAACCTGCTCATTCAAAAACAGCTGGTTTTAACGAAAAAATAGTTCTTTATGTAAGCTCGGGTATGGAAATGGTTCTTATACCTGACTTGAAAGGATACGATATCATGCTGGCTTTATCCACGCTTGAATCCCTGGGTTTTGAAATAATTACCGAAAAAATACCTTCATCTACACTGACTCCGGGCGTAGTGATTGACACTCTGCCTGCTCCCGGAACAGAAGTTGCAAATAGCAGTCTTGTAAGAATTTACATCTCTACAAGCGAGGAGCTATTGGAAGTTCCCGATGTCATCAAGCTTAATCTTGAAAATGCAGTTTCCATCCTGGAGAGCATGGGCATTAATTATGAAATCGGATATTCTGAAGTAATGCACAGCATTCAGGAAAATACAGTTTTATCCCAGTATCCTGTAAGCGGCAGTTTTATTTCTTCATCGGAAAAAATACTTGTGATTGTAGGAAAATGATCAGGCAGGCTTTTTGGTTTTACGATACTTCTCAATAAAAATTTTAATGAAAGAAAGTTAAGAAATGGTCCGTGCGGAGACTCAAAAGACAGAATGCACTTCATATGCCCTGCAAAGGAACAAGAATTTATCAGCCTATCAGAATACTCTCCATATTATAAAATTTCGCTTCAAAAAATTTATCCACTCCTCAAAATATTGGGGGAAACATGAGACTCATTATCCAGACATGTGGCAATCTTCTTGAATTGCTTTAATAGCCTTGGCAAATTTGTTACAAAGTAGTAACATTTTTTCTTCATTTAATTGTTTTTTATTTCATTTTATGTTAAATAATGTGTTTGATATTTATTATTTAAACGTTTTATTTTTTTTACAAATATTATTAATTCAGGGTGATTTTTAAAATGGAAATTATAGTGTGCATCAAACAGGTGCCGGAAACCACAAAAGTTCAGGTCGATCCCAAAACCGGTGTGCTTATAAGAGATGGCATAGACACAAAAATGAATCCTTATGATTTATTTGCGGTTGAAACAGCTCTGCGGCTCAGAGAAGAACATGGCGGAAGAGTCAAAACCATAACAATGGGACCACCCCAGGCAGAGGAAATAATTAAAGAATCTTTTATGATGGGCGCAGACGAAGGCATGGTAATATCAGACAGGAAATTTGCAGGAGCTGATGTCCTTGCAACCGCCTACACTCTCTCACAGGGAATAAGAAAATTCGGCGATTTTGATCTG
Source organism: Actinomycetota bacterium (assembly GCA_012837825.1). Classification (NCBI taxonomy): domain Bacteria; kingdom Bacillati; phylum Actinomycetota; species Actinomycetota bacterium. Next base: position 11,385 of record DUQM01000010.1, read on the forward strand.
ATAATAACCGGAAAACAGACAACGGATGGTGATACCGCACAGGTAGGCCCTGAGATTGCCGAATATTTGAACATCCCTCATATCGCTAATGTTTTAAGGATAATTAAAGTCGATTCAGAAGATATCACTGTTGAAATGGATATGCCTGAGACAATAGAAATCGCAAAAGTAAAATTTCCATGTCTTATTTCCGTAGAAAAGGATATTTTTGAACCAAGGCTTCCATCATACAAAAGAAAAAAGGCTACTATTAATAAAAAAATAAAAATGCTATGTCTTAATGATATGGAAGATAAAAATGAAAAAAGGTACGGACTTACCGGCTCCCCAACTCAGGTAGAGAGAATCTTTCCGCCAGATGAAAATCTTGACAAGGAAATATGGGAAGGTTCCGGGGAGGAACTTGCCGAAAAAATAACTAAAAAATTAAAAGAGCTTAAATTTATTTAATTTTCTATTTCCGAGGTGTTATAAAAATGGGAAGACTTAAGATAAATCAAGAAAAAATTAATGACGAATCAGCAGAAAAACTGATCAAAATATGCCCTTTTAATGCGATAGAATACAAAAATGGCATATTGGACATAAATGCAGCTTGCAAAATGTGCAAGATATGCATAAAAAAAGGACCGGAAGGAGCAATTGAATTCGTTGAAGATGATATACGGGAAGTTGATAAAAATGCCTGGAAAGGCATTGTTGTATATGTCGATCATGTAGAAGGCAAGATACATCCTGTTACCTTTGAACTTATTGGAAAAGCAAGGGAGCTTGCAAAAAAGGTAAATTATCCTGTTTATTGCATATATCTGGGCTATCAGATTCTTGACAGCGCTCAGGAGCTTCTTCATTACGGAGTTGACGAAGTATTTGTTTACGACTACAAAGAACTTAAGCATTTCAGAATAGAGCCATATACAACTGCTTTTGAAGATTTTATAGAAAAAGTCAGACCATCAATTATACTTGTGGGAGCAACCACAATAGGAAGATCGCTTGCTCCAAGAGTTGCTGCAAGATTTAAAACCGGACTCACCGCAGACTGTACAGTTCTTGATATTAAAGAAAATACTGACCTTGTCCAGATAAGACCTGCTTTTGGAGGAAACATCATGGCACAGATAGTAACTCCCAACTCGCGCCCACAGCTTGCAACAGTCAGGTATAAGATTATGACTGCACCTGAAAGACAGGAAAAATCCGGGGGGAAAATAACCATCTGCAGTATGGATGTAAACAGATTCAAATCAGGAATTGAAGTAATAAAGATAACCAAAAAGCCTCAGGAAGAAAATATATCGGAAGCTGAGATAATAGTCGCTGTGGGAAGGGCAATAAAAACACAGAAAGACATGTCTCTTGCCTATGAGCTTGCTGAAGTCCTGGACGGTAATTTTGCGGGAACCAGGCCGCTTGTAGAAGCAGGTTGGATGGAGGCAAAAAAACAGATAGGGCTGAGCGGCAGAACGGTAAAGCCAAAACTCATAATAACACTCGGGATTTCGGGTGCTGTCCAGTTTACTGCCGGAATGAAAAGCGCTGATTATATATTTGCCATTAATAAGGATCCCAATGCAGCTATTTTCAGTGTTGCGCATTACGGTATAATAGGAGATATTTACGAAGTAGTTCCTAAGCTTATAGAAAATATAAAATCTGCAAAAGGCATAACAGATAAGATTTTTGCCAAATATTCTGCACCGGCTTCAAGAAACTAAAGGAGGGGGAAATGTTTGAAAGTTGTTTATGCAATAAAATATATAAAAAAATAGACGAAAAAGATATCAGTTTTTTAAACGAAATGCTGGGCTGTGAAAGAGTATTCACCGGCGATAACATAAGTGAGGATTTCTGTCATGATGAGCTTAATACAGTAAGAGCTTATCCTGAGGTTCTTGTAGATGTACTCAACACCGAAGAGATATCAAAAATAATGAAATACGCTTACGAAAAGGATATTCCTGTAGTAGTAAGAGGCTCCGGTACAGGACTTGTCGGAAGTTCTGTACCTATCCACGGCGGGATCATGATTAATATGACCAAAATGAATAAAATACTTGAACTTGATTATGACAATCTTACTTTGACCGTGGAACCGGGAGTACTTTTGATGGAGATTTCAAAATATGCTGAAGACAATGACTTTTTTTATCCGCCGGATCCCGGAGAGATTTCCGCTACCATAGGCGGCAATATCAGCACTAATGCCGGAGGAATGCGGGCAGTTAAATACGGTGTAACAAGAGACTATGTCCTGGGACTTGAAATTGTACTGCCTAACGGAGACATATTGGAACTAGGAGGAAAAGTTGTAAAAGACAGTTCCGGATACAGCATCCAGGATCTTGTATGCGGCTCTGAAGGTACGCTGGCAATAATAACAAAAGCAATTCTTAAATTGCTGCCATTGCCTAAAAAAACTGTCAGTCTTCTTGTGCCTTTCCCCAACCTTGAAGCTGCAATAGGTACAGTCCCAAAAATAATAAAAGCAAAGATAATTCCGACTGCAATAGAGTTCATGCAGAGAGAAGTAATAATAGCGGCTGAAGAATATCTTGGGAAAAAATTCCCTGACAACAGTGCCGATGCATATCTGCTGCTCACATTTGATGGTAATTCAAAAGAAGAAATTGAAAAGGATTACAACATTGTTGCAGAAATTTGCCTTAAGGAAGGAGCTTATGACGCTTATATCACTGATACAAGCGAAAGAAAAGAGGCAGTCTGGTCTGCAAGAAAAACTTTTCTTGAAGCTGTTAAAGCTTCCACAACTGAAATGGATGAATGCGATGTTGTGGTTCCGAGAAACAAAGTTGCAGAATTTATCAATTTTACACAGGGCCTTCAAGATGAATTTGAAATCCGAATAAGAAGTTTCGGACATGCAGGAGATGGTAATCTGCATATCTATATTCTCAGGGATTCTCTTGATGAAAAGACCTGGAAGGAAAAACTGGAAGCAGTATTCAATAAAATGTACAGGAAAGCAGAGCTTCTGGGCGGACTTGTTTCAGGAGAACATGGGATAGGTTATGCAAAAAAAGAATTTCTCTCCCGGCAGTATGGTGAAGCATATATGAATCTCATGCTTAACATAAAAATGGCATTTGATCCCAAAAATATCTTAAATCCGGGAAAAATATGCCAGGGATAAAAATAATAAGGATATTTATTTAACATCGAAAAATTGATAGCTTCAGGTCCTGAAATCAAAGATTAATAGCTAAAATATTCTACAAGTATTCCTGAGCTGTTTCTCAAATATAAAGTGTCGTGGTCATTATTCCACACAGGTCTGTCTGCATTCCAGTATAGCTTTCCGGGCTCATCAATACCACTACCTGTAAAAATGAAAATGCTGCTTTCAGGATGCAGGACAACATTGTCAAAAATATAAATATTTGTTCCCATGTCTTTAATGCTCCATCCTTTCAGATTTATACTGCTTTTTCCTTTATTAATTATTTCAACCCATTCACCGTTCAGAAAATCTTTGTCATTGCCCTGTGGATTATAATTTATACTTATCTCAATGCCTTTAATATCAGCTCTTTTCCAGATGCCTTTTTCATTCTTCTTTGCATATTCTTCAGCTTCTTTCAATAAATCTGAATATCTGATGTCAGGTTTATAGTCATATGCATTTGCAAAACCGAATTTTACCATTTCATAATTTATAAAATAATCACCGTCAAAAATATATCTCAGCAGTCTGCCATATTTATCTCTATCGCTGATGTCGCTTTCAAGACGTACTTCCCTGTTTAAAATCAATATTTCCAGATTCTGTTTTGCCTCTTCATAAAAATACATTCCTTTTTCCGGAGCATTTATTCCTATCATTCTGACCGGATGATTGCTGTTGATTATAAGCGTATCGCCATCTATTATTTTCGTTACATAAAAAGTATTTTCCTCCACTTCCCTATTATCAGCGCTGCCATAACAGCCCGGAGCATTATTATTTTCTGCCCGGGTAGTCTGTGTGGATGGCAAGTCAGCATATCCGGAAGAATCTTTGATTATACCAAGAATCAGGGAACAGGAATTCAGGAACAACAAAAACAAAACCAGAAATATAAAAATTATCACAAAGTAATTCTTATTTATTTTTTTTATTTTCAGATTTCTCCTTAATAGAATTTTTTGCTATCCTGCTAATCTCTTCCATCTGGTTTTTCCCAATCCTCTTTTCAAGACTCGAGAAACCGCTGCCTGCGTTTTGTCTGTTTATTCTTCTTATTTTATTGCTCAGATCTTTCTTTATATGCTGCAACTCCATTTCAAATTCTCTTGAGGACTTTCTATAAATATTCTCTTTAAAAACAACTGTCTGAGCTGTGTTATCGGAAGTTACTATTATTTTCTTTTCATATCCTTTCTTTGTGTTGGAAAGTTCTTCAATGATATGATCCGCGGTTTTTCTGCTTCCTGAAAAAATAATCTCTATCCCCTTGTGCATGCTTCTGCTTTTTTCACTTTTTGGATATTTATATGAATCAAAAACCACAATTACATCACAACCTGTAATATTTTTATATTCAGCAAGTTCCCCGATAAATTTATCTCTCATTTCTTCAAGTTCATTATTTTTAATATGCGAATTATCAAAGATGCTGAAAAGATAATTATATCCATCGATTATTACAAGTTCTCTCATATCAAAACATTTTTTCAGTATTATTATGAAAACAGGCGACTTTAATCATAATTTTTAAGCGTCCTGCCGAAGAATTCAATCTCTTTCAGCCTGACGATTAATGAAGTATAAAAGAATCCCGGCGCTCACTGATACATTAAGGGAATCCAGCCTGCCATTTATTTCAATATTTACAAGTTCATCCGATTTATCTTTTAAAAGCCTGGAGATTCCTTTATGTTCTCCTCCAAGTATTAAAGCCATTGGAAAATTAAATATTGTTTCTGAAAGCTTTAAGGTTTTTCTGTTGTCTTCTTCATAAACTGAAGTTCCGTATATCCAGAATCCCAGCGATTTAAGCATATCAATGATCCTTGAAAGATTTGACACTCTGAAAATACTGACTCCTTCAAGCGCTCCGGAAGAAGCTCTGTTGACATCCCTGTTTACATCAGCACTTCTGTGTTTGGGAATTATAATACCATCAAAATCAAAAGCAAAAGCGCTTCTTATTATTCCCCCGAAATTACCTACATCCGTAATACCGTCCAGAATAAGCAGCCTTGTCTTTTTGTCCGGCCTGTCTCTAAGAAATATTTCAATATCGGGATATGAATAATTTGATACTTTTGCACATATACCCTGCGATTTTAGAGGGTTTGTTCTGAGGATTTTTTCAAAATCTTTTTTTGGGAGTACTGAAAAGCTTATATGTTTTTCAGCAGCTTTATGCTTTATGCTCTTTATTTTTAAATCGTCTTCTCTTGACTGGAGTATATATAGATTGAATATTTTTCTTCTGCCTTTGTTATTATCAAGAAGCATCGAAACGGAATTTATGCCTTCTATTAATTCAAATTCCGTTCTTTCATTATTATCTTTCATTTTTAAAGATTATTCCTGTCTTTTCCAGACTGTCCCTTCTTTTCTGTCTTCAAGGATTATCCCTGCTTTCAGAAGCATGTCCCTTATCTCGTCTGATTTCCTGTAATCCTTTGAATTTCTGGCTTCATTTCTCTGTCTTATAAATTCTTCTATCTGCTCTTTTGTAAGAGCGGAAGCATCATCTTTGTTTTGATCCTGCCTTCTTGAAAGTTCACCCTCTATGTCTATTCCGAAGATTTTAAAAAGTCTGACAGCTTCTTCATAAAAAAGACTGAGCTTCTTTAAGCTTTCTTTTCTGAAAACAAACTCTTTGGACTGTATGATGCTGTTTATGCCTTTTATAGCCTCAAATAAAACTCCGATTGCGCCTGCACTGTTAAAATCATCACTCATATATTTTTTAAAATCCGGAATAAGCAATTCTCTTATGTCGTCTATTGCCTTTTCTGTCTTTTCATATTCAATTATTTTTTCTTCCCTGCCCTTTTCCTGCTCTTTTCCGGTCTGTTGTTTTTCAATAAGGAATTTCAGATTCCGGAATGTATTCACTATTTTTTCCATTGCTTTCTGAGATTCCCGGATCTTCTGACCGGAAAATTCAAGAGGACTCCTGTAGTGCGTGGAAAGCATATAGAATTTAATTATATTCGGGGAATATCTGTCAAGAAGATTTCTTAATATCCATTCGCTTTTTAATCCATCCGATTTTGACATTTTCCTGTCTTTTACCTCAATCATGCCATTATGCATCCAGTATCTTACAAAAGGGCCGGAATCGGGAAATGCAGCTTCGCTTTGCGCTATTTCATTTTCGTGATGGGGAAATATAAGATCTATGCCTCCGCCATGTATGTCAAACCCAAATCCAAGATATTTTCCAGACATGGCCGAGCATTCAATATGCCAGCCCGGTCTTCCGTATCCCCACGGGCTTTCCCAGCTTGGCTCCCCTTCTTTGGCAGATTTCCATAAAGTAAAGTCGATATTGCTTTCCTTATTAAAACTGCTTTCTTCAGAATTTTTCATTTCACTGATTTTCTGCCCGGACAGTTTTCCGTATTCCTTATATTCTGAAACATCGAAATAGACATCTCCCTCTGAAACATACCCATAGCCATTAGCAATTATTTTCTGTATTATCTCTATGATTTCATCAATCATTTCAGTTGCCAGCGGAATTCTGTCAATGCTTCCTATTTCAAGCCTTTCAATATCTTCTTTGAATGCTTTGATGTATCTGTCTGTTATAACCTTGAAATCAACATTCTCCTGTTTTGCCTTATTGATTATTTTATCTTCAATATCAGTTATATTCTGTACAAAAATAACCCTGTAGCCAAGATATTTAAGATAGTTCCGCACCATGTCAAAAACAATTATGGGTCTGGCATTGCCGATTGATATGTAATTATAGACAGTAGGTCCGCAGACATACATTTTTACCAGATTTTCTTCAGAGGTTTTAAATTCCTCTTTATTTCTTGTAAGCGTATTGTATATTTTAAGATCCAAAATATCCTCTTTCATTTTAAGCAATTTCATTCAGTTTTGTTTTTATCTTTAGTCTTCAAAATTTTTATCTCATTTTCCAGAACATCTATTCTGGATTTGAGTTCCGTTAAAAGGTCATTTACAGGATCCGGAAGATTCATTCTGCGGAATTCATCTGAAAGAACCTTCTCGCCTTTTATTTTAACTATTTTCCCGGGAACACCGACAACCGTGCAACCATCAGGAACCGGGTTTATTACAACTGCTCCTGCGCCTATTACCACATTGCTTCCGATTGTAATTGAGCCAAGAACTTTGGCACCTGCAGAAACTATTACATTATTTCCAAGAGTAGGATGTCTCTTGCCTCTTTCCTTTCCTGTACCTCCCAGTGTAACTCCCTGATAAAGCAGGCAGTTATCGCCTATTACTGTAGTTTCTCCAATCACTACTCCCATTCCATGATCAATAAAGAGCCTTCTGCCTATCTGCGCTCCGGGATGAATTTCTATACCTGTATAAAATTTGGATACCTGTGAAATCCATCTTGGTAAAAAGGGTATCCTTTTTTTATTAAGCCAGTGCGCAATCCGATGAAATATTATTGCATGCACTCCCGAATAGGTAAGAATTATTTCAAAGGCACTTAAGGCAGCAGGATCCTTTTCCTTTGCTACCCTTATCTGTTCTTTAAGTTCTGCTATAAGTCCCATATGCCTGAAGATATATATTATTTATAATTTTTATTAAAATTATTAAATTTTCTTATTATTTTCAATAAGTATTTTAGTTTGTTTTATTCTTTTCAGGCAATCATCTA
>DUQM01000011.1 GCA_012837825.1 Actinomycetota bacterium
AAAAACAGTATCAAAAAACCTCAAGCTTGAAAATTCCTTGAGGTTTTTTCCCGCATTAAATCAGCATTTGAAAGCCTGCTGACGCTATTTTTTCAATTATTCTTTTCCGACTTTTGTCTCAATTTTGAAAATCGACGCTTAAAAACTGCATGGTTGAGTCATTTGTAAATTTTCGGGCTTACTCCCACTCAATAGTGCTTGGTGGTTTGGAACTGATATCGTAAACGACTCTGTTCACACCTTTAACTTCATTTATTATTCTTCCTGAAATCTTTTCAAGCACTTTGTATGGCAATCTGACCCAGTCTGCAGTCATTGCGTCTTCGCTGTTAACGGCTCTTATGACAATAGGATAATCATAGGTTCTTTTATCGCTCATTACCCCTACGCTTTTTATTGCGGGCAGAACAGCAAATGACTGCCATATTTTGTTATACAGCCCTGCTCTTTTGATTTCCTCAATCAAAATATAATCTGCTTTCTGAAGAATCTCAAGTCTCCTTGTATTGACTTCACCAATAATCCTTATAGCAAGGCCAGGGCCCGGGAAAGGCTGCCTCCATACTATTTCCTCCGGAAGTCCCAGCTCTATGCCGAGCACTCTTACTTCATCTTTAAAAAGCATTCTCAAAGGTTCAATCAGCTTTATCTTCATATCATCAGGCAGACCCCCGACATTATGATGGGATTTTATTTTTGCCGCATTTTCGGTTCCGCTTTCTATCACATCAGAATAAAGCGTTCCCTGAACAAGATAATCGGCATCTTTGATCTTTTTGGCTTCTTCTTCAAATATTCTAATAAACTCAGTCCCTATTATCTTTCTTTTTCTTTCAGGATTTGTAACATTTTTAAGCTTTGAAAGAAACCTGTCTTTTGCTTTTACATGTACAAGATTTATCTTGAAATTCTCTTTAAATGTCTTTTCAACCTGTTCTGCTTCACCCATTCTTAAAAGACCGTGATCTACAAAAATACATGTCAGCCTGTCTCCTACTGCTTTGCTTACAAGTATTGCAGCCACCGAAGAATCCACCCCGCCGCTTAAGGCACATATTATCCTGCCGTCTTTCGTTTTCTCTCTTATCTCTTTAATTTCCTTTTCAATAATTGATACCATTGTCCATGTCGGGGAACATCTGCATATCTTAAAAAGAAAATTCTTTAATATATTCATCCCTGAAGGCGTATGTCTGACTTCAGGATGAAACTGGATGCCAAACATCTTTTTTGATGTTTCCTCAATTCCTGCTATTGGTATATTATCTGTAGATGCAATCACTTTAAAAGAAGGCGGAAGAGTGGAAACGCTATCCCTGTGGCTCATCCAACAGGTTTCTACCGGCTGAAGATTTTCAAACAGCTGAGAACTGTTATCCATCCTTATTTTTGTTTTTCCGGACTCGTTTGTTCCGCCTGCAGCTATTCTGCCGCCAAGAATGCCTGCCATAAGCTGCATTCCGTAGCATATGCCAAGCACAGGCACACCCAGGCTAAAAATTCGGGGATCAACATTGAATTTTCTTTCACCTGACAGCATGCTGAACGGTGAACCTGAAAGAATTATCCCTTTAGGTTTTTTTGCTTTTATCTGTTCGATTTTGACATCAAAAGGCAGGAGTTCGGAATACACTCTCAGTTCCCTTACTCTTCTTGCGATAAGCTGGCTGTACTGTCCGCCAAAATCAAGAACTATGATATTTTCAAAATACGTATCATTGTTTTTCATTTATTAACCTGTTTTAAGAACATTTATAAAATTATCTTGGTTTTCCTAAACTCCCATTCCTACCTTTTGTGCTCTCTGCTCAACTTTGCCTTCCGTCTTTATGGTGGGAGCTATCATTACCTCCGCTTTCTGGAAATCCTTGATATTCTCATAACCGCAGGTAGCCATTGACGTTCTGAGAGCGCCAAAAAGATTTAATGTTCCGTCATTTTCATGTGCAGGCCCGATAAGAATCTCTGCAAGAGTACCGGCTATATCCGTTTTTATCCTTGTGCCTCTTGGAAGTTCAGGATGGAAAGTAGCCATCCCCCAGTGATATCCTTTGCCCGGTGATTCCTTCGCCCTGGATATGGGGCCTCCTATCATAACAAGATCTGCTCCGCATGCAATTGCTTTTGCTATATCTCCGCCCGTGCGCATACCACCGTCTGCTATTACATGGCAGTATTTTCCTGTTTCTTCAAGATGCCTTGTCCTTGCTGCAGAAGCATCTGCAATAGCTGTTGCCATCGGGACGCCAACTCCCAGAACCTGCCTTGTCGTGCAGGCGGCGCCAGGACCCACTCCTACCAGCACGCCCACTGCTCCTGTTCTCATCAGGTGAAGAGATGTGGAGTAGGAAGCAACCCCGCCAACTATTACAGGTACCGGACAGTTGGGAATGAATTGCTTTAAATCCAGAGGAACAACCTGCCTGCTCACATGTTCAGCGCTTACAACTGTTCCCTGTATTACAAGTATGTCAAGACCTGCGTCAATAGCTATCTTATAGTATTTTTCAACTTTCTGAGGAGTAATCGATGCAATTGCTGTAACACCACCCTCTTTTATCTGTTTTATCCTTTTTGCAATCAGTTCCTCTTTTATAGGCTCCTGATATATTTTCTGCATGTTTCTTGTTGCTTCTTCCTTTGGAAAACCTGCAATCCTTTCAAGCAATTCACCGGGATTTTCATATCTTGTCTGTATGCCTTCAAGATTTAATACAGCCATTCCGCCAAGTTTTCCCATTTCTATTGCCAGCCTGACATCCACTACTCCGTCCATTGCTGAAGCAAGGCATGGTATTTCCATTTTAAATTTATCTATCTGAACTGATATGTCTACATCTTCAGGATCTCTTGTTCTCCTGCTGGGAACAATCGTTATTTCGTCAAAACCGTATGCTCTTCTTCCGGCTTTGCCTTTTCCAATCTCAATTTCCATTTAAACCTCTTTTCTCTTTCTTAAAATTTTCTTTTCTTCGCCTTTTATAAGTCTTTTAATATTATCCTTGTGAGCGATTATTGTTATCAGCGCCCAAAAAATAGTTGCGATTATTATATATAAATCATATCTGCAGGCATAAAACATTATCGGAAGAATAAATGCCGCTGACAGTGAACCAAGCGACATTATCCTTGTAATAAAAAAAACCAGCAATACTGTCATAACGATTACTATTGCTGGTAAAATCCTCAGCCACAAACTTGCGCCTGAAAACGGCATAACGCATGTGGCAATAATGAGCCCGCCTGTAGCGGAGACACCTTTCCCCCCCTTAAACCTGAGAAAGACCGGAAAAACATGCCCTATAAGAACGGCAACAGTTGCTACCACATATAAAATATAGCTTGCCGGAAACACAAAATATATTAACATCACAGGAATAAAGCCTTTTATGATATCGACTATGATTGTGACAGTACCAAGTATCGGACCGGCAATTCTAAGAACATTTGTGCCTCCGACATTTCCGCTCCCATAATTTCTGATATCGTCTCCTTTTCTAAATTTGTATATTATATATGCAGTTGGAACTGATCCCAGCAGGTAGGAAAAAACAACAAATAAAATTTTATAGAAAACCGTTATTGTCATTTTCTAACTTTGAAAAGGATTTATAATTTTACTATTCTATAAAATTTAAATTTTATAGCATTAATCGATTTAGTTCAATTGATTCAGTGTAAATTGGCAATATTTTTGTCAGCGGCATTTCATTTAAACAAATTGCTCAATAGCCGTTGCGACACCGTCGCTGTCATTGTCGGGAACAACAAAATCTGCTACTTCTTTAAGTTCCGGAACTGCATTACCCATAGCCACTCCGATACCGACCTCCGAAATCATTGATATATCCGTATAGCTGTCTCCTATTGCCATAGTCTCATCAGGAGAAATATCATAAATTTCAAGAATTTTTTTAAGGGCAAATCTTTTGCCGGTATCCGAGTGGTTTATAATCAGAGAAAAGGGACTGCCCATCATTATTTTTATCCTGGCACCTTTTAACTTGTCTTTTAAAAAATCTTCAAAAGAATCATTTTCATATGCCGATATCGAAAACATAAGCCCTCTGCTGCATATATTTTCCGCTGTAAGGTCTTTTACTTTTTTTATTACATCCCCTGTTTCAACAACTATCTTATTGTAAGGGTGTTCTTTTTCATAATAAAGTATTCCGTCATCAAGACCCAGAGTTACTCCCTTCTTCCAGATTCTGCCGGCAAGTATTATCTCTCTGCACACCTTCGGTTCAATTCTCAGTTCAAAAACAGGCTTGAGATCTTTGTCAATTATGAGAGCGCCTGAATAAGAGATCTGGAGAGCGCTTAGACCAAGTTCCGAAATTATTTTTGATACACTGAACGATGGTTTTGCGCTTGCAATCACTACCTTTATGCCATTATCCTGGCATTTCTTAAGAGCTGCCTTGTTTTTATGGCTGATTTTTGATTCAGAATTAAAAAGAGTTCCGTCAAGATCAACGGCTATCAGTTTTATCAATTAAAATACCTGTGTTTATTTTCCTGTTTATCTAATATGTTGTCTTATGCTGTCTGCTTTATCAAGGAGTTCCCTGTCATTGTTTAGCACCTCGGGAAAAGATTCAATTTCTTTTTCTATTTCAGAAATCTCTTTTTCAAGTTCCGCTCTTTTACTTATATTTTTCCCTGCTGTCTCAATTTTCAGATCTGTTTCGGCAATACGCTTGTTCAAGTCCACCAGTGCCGCATCAATTCTGTACAGTTTGTCTTTAAATTCATTAAAATCAATATTCAGATTAAATGCTTTTAATTTTTCGCTTAAAAATACTTTATAATTAAATATCCTGTTCAGATAATTTCTCATATCCGGGGAAGCCTGGCTGTATTCTTCAGATTCGATATATTCCCTGTTTTCATAAATATTTATATCCTGGCTTAATTCAGACTTAAAAGCATATTCATTAATTGCTTTCTTAAGATCATCAATATTGCTGTCAACTATTTTTTTACGGTAAGAATCAAAGTGTTCGGCTATCTCTTTTTTCAGGCGGTCTTCTTCTGCAACAAGAACCGTTTTCTTTTCCGTAAATTCCTCAATGCGTCTGCTTGTTTCATCAAATTCGTTCTGACTCTCCAGAAGTTTTGATTTTTTAAACCGCAGAAGAGCTTTTTTCTCAACAATTTTCAGTTGTACCTCATTTTCCTTTAATGCATACAGCCCGTTAAAATCTTTTAATCTGTTATTCAAATCATCTATGATTTTAAAATTTCCTTCATTAGTGTTCCTGAGAGATTCCAGTTCCCTGGCAAGGTTCTGGAAATTTTCATTTGAGCTTTTCTGGTCATCACTCATTACATCGTTAAATGATTTAACCATATTTTCATACATGGAAATCTTTGTAATCGAATTTGAATTCTTAAGCTTAAGGTTGAAAATAAAATCTTCAACTTCTTTTTTAACCTGTTCCTTTAAATTCATAGTTTTGCACCTGTAATGATTTTGATGTTTTACTGTTCCAGCACTACCTGCTGCTCGCCGGAATTGTCTGTATCTTTATTTTCCGTTTCCTTCAAAAAAGTATTTTTCTTGATACCTTCAATCATGTTTCCATAAAAAGCACTTATCTTATCCTTGTCTTCATTGTCAAGAGCAAGTTCTCCTGCAAGCTTTATTGAAATTATCTCTGCATAATTTTTAATGAGAAAATCGACATTTTCTTTAAGCTGGTTTTCCGTCAGAAGCGACTGTTTTAAAAAACCTCTCTGATTCTCGATTTCATCATTAAGGCTTTTGATAAGTCCTGACATTGTTTTGTCCAGATCTTTCTTGTAATTTTTATACGAATCCTTTTCTTTTAATTTATAATTTTTAATTAAAGATTTTATCATCTGTGTTTCGTCTTCTTCTATGGTCGTGCCTATGAATTTAAGTGTTCTGTTTTTGGAGTCAATGTTTCTTGAACCAGGAAAAAAAATATAATTCTCAAAAACAGGAAAATAAAAAGCTCTCTTGCCATAATACAGATCATAGCCGATCATTTCATAAACAAGGCTCTGTTCCTCGCTTACAATCATTGCAAATCTTTCCCTGAAAAACCTGGATTCTTTTATTATTACTTTTTTTAAATCTAAATTTTCACAAATCTCAAGAGTCATAATATTTTCCAATAAATATAATTCTAAAAAATCTATATTTAGCATTATAATCGATGTAAAAATATAGTAAAACTATTTTTAACAATACAGAACCTGATTGAAATAAAAAAACGATCAGGGAAGAAACAATACTGATTTATATAGGTAATTTTTTTAATTTGACTTATATGATTTAATAATCTTTAGTAAACAAGAGTTTAAAGAAAATTTACATGAGGAGTATATGTGTATAATGAAAAAGTTCTGGACCACTTCACTAATCCCCGAAATGTCGGTTCAATAGAAAACGCTGATGGTGTGGGTGAAGTCGGCAGTCCTGTATGCGGTGATATGATGACTTTTTACATAAAAGTTAAAGACAATAAAATAGATGACGTAAAATTCAAGACATTCGGATGCGGTGCTGCCATAGCGGTATCAAGTATGGTAAGCGAGATGGCAAAAGGAAAAACTCTGGATGAAGCAATGAAGATATCAAATGAAGATGTTGCCGCAAAACTGGGAGGACTTCCTGATAATAAAATGCACTGCTCAAATCTCGGAGCTGAAGCACTTCATGCCGCAATTGAAAACTATCGTAAAAAAGGAGAGAAATAATGGATGAAAAAAAATGTAACTGTCCTTTCTGCGACGATGAGACCAAAGAAAATCTGTCAGGCATCTGCAATCCGTGTTCAAATGAGCTTGTGGCTAAATATGATAAGGTTCTGGACTGTACAGGTCTTTGCTGCCCTGCCCCTGTTTTTGAGATAAGAAAAAAAATCGATGAAATGAAAGCGGGCGAAGTTCTTTTAATGATGGCTGATGATCCTGCATCAGAAGAAGATATAAAAGCATGGGCTGAAAGAACCGGAAATAAGCTTTTGTCTGTCAATAAAGACAAAGATATATTCAGCTTTCTGATAAAAAAATCATAAAAAAAGAAAAATATCTTTAAATTAACGCAGAAGAAAGTGTCAGATTGATTGTTTTAGAAAAATATATTAAAATCTAATTAATAAGGGCATTGGTTTTTAAACCAAAAAGCCAGAACTATCTCCCGAATAAGATATTATTTATAATATCCTTTATTTTTATGGAGGTAGTTCTTTTATTTGTCACAAAACATTTGTATTTTTTCTGTCATCTTTTATAATGTTAGTTTGCAATTTGTTTTAGGACAAATCTGCTTCCGCTGGGGTGTAGTCTAGTGGTAGGACACATGACTCTGGATCATGGCGCGGGGGTTCGAGTCCTCCCACCCCAGCCACTAAAAATAATCAAGATACTTGGCAAATAAAGCCAGCCATGCTATCAGGAAATCCTTTAAAGACTATATTATAAAAATATTCAATATTCAAATTTCAGTACGCCTGCATCATACAATGATGCACAATAATACAGACCAGGAAAAGACATTGATATCAGTACATGGCGGTATTAAAATCATGATGGTATTAAAATGTATGTGGGATCTCAAATCTTTATAAAAACATGGGAAAAATGATATACTTGCTAAAAAGATACTTATAAAAGCAGGGATTTAAAAATCTTGCCTTTGGGAGATCAGGTTATGAAGTATAGCTTACTTGTATCAACTTTGTACTATATATGCGGTTGTTTTTACATGATTTTTGGTGCATATGCAGTAGCTTCTAATGCAAAAAGCAGAAACAACAGGCTGTTTTTATTAACAACAAGCTCACTGGCAATTTGGTCATTTTCATATTCTATTTCAAGCTCAGCGCCTACGGCGGAAGCAAGTGCATTTTGGAACTGTATGTCTGTTTTTGGCTGGGGATTTTTTCACAGCCTTTTCCTCCACTTTGCACTGATTCTGACAAAAACTAAAAGTCGATTAAATAAGCGAATTACGCTTATTATACTTTATTTGCCCACTTTTATAAATGTAGTTCTGTTTGCGCCCTTTGGGCTTCTTGCAGAGAAACAATATGAAATGGTGAAGAGCGACTTCGGATGGAGAAATACGCTTCCTGCAAATATTGGCCAGGCTTGGATTAACATATACTACATTACATATACAGTGATTGCTATTGTATTAATTATTCGCTGGTGGAAAAAACTTGAACCCCATACCGCCCTGAAGCGGCAGGTAACATATTTCATAGCATCCATGATAGCTCCCTTTATTGCAGGATCGATAACGGACATTTTGCCCGGTATTTTGGGATTAACGCAAATTCCCAGGCTTACACTCCTGTTTTTGATTCCTCCTGCAATAGTTTTGCTTATAACATTGAGAAAGTTCGGCATACTTCTTGAAAGAACCAGGACAGAATTCTTACCTTTGGATTCCGACATTTTGTCAGAAGAAAGCCGATTGCGTTTGTTTGAAACGGTAGCATCCATATTTACAATTGGTGCCGTGGGATCCTTTTTTGCAGGATACTTTATTGCAGGAGATAATTTAGCAAATGAGCTTTTGCTCTCTTCAGTTGTGTTGATCCTTGGTATATTTTTAAGGTTTATCCCGAACATATCAAAAAAACACGCCATTCAGAATACCCTTTTCCTGATAGCAAGTACAGTGTGCATGGTTCTTTTCACAATCATAAAAACTAATAAGGGGGCAGTAGCAGTATGGGCAATATATATAATATTTCTTCTCTGTACCGTCATTCTAAATAGCAATATTCATACATTTCTCTTTTTGGCTGCAACCCTGATAACTCAAGCTGTTATTTGGATAACTCACCCGAGGGTTTTTGTCGTTATCAATAGTGCTCAGTATTTGGGAAGAATTTTCATTATTATACTTTCCTATTTCACTGTGCGATATCTGACAAGTGAATATAGCTCAAAGCTGCGGGGATATAAAAGATTTACAAAAGAACAGGAAATGCTTGAAAAATTTTCAACCACCTTTATTTCGGTCAATACCGAAAATGTCAAAGGGGAAATCGATAAAATGCTTAAATTATCTGCCAAGATACTTGATTTTGATCAGGCATATTTGGTTGATTTAAGTGCAGATTACGAAAATGCGATGATTATTAGTGCGCATATAATAAATGAAGCTATTGACTCACTTCCTTTTCACCCGGGAACGAAATTTAAGACAGCAGCTTTACCCATGGCTAAGACTCTTATTACACAAAAACAGCCCGTAGGATACCTGGATATCGCAAGCATAGAAGGTGAAGAGGAAAGAAATTTCTTTGCGTC
>DUQM01000012.1 GCA_012837825.1 Actinomycetota bacterium
CTCATGATATTTCCGTTAGATGCTTCCGGTGCAAACGCTCTATATGAGGAAGTTGTCGCTAAGGGAATACCTGTTATTAATTATGGTGCAGCAACACAAACTCCCACTCCTGCTTCTTTTACAGTTGCCACCAACGTAAAAGCAGCTGCAATGATAGCAACTGAAAAAGTTATCGAAGCAATGGGCGGAAAGGGCGGAATATTAAACGTGCTTGAGGTTGTAACTGATCCTAATACTATTCTCAGAAAAGAAGGTGTTGAAGAAGCAGTCGCGAAATATCCTGATGTAACCATAGTCCAAACCATCGGAGACATGAATGCAGTTGAGCAGTGCATTGAAAAAATCAGCAATGCTTTGGCTGCACAAGGTGATAAAATAAACGGTATAGTAACAACAGGGTATAATCCAACTGTTGCTGCTGCTACCATATTGTCAGAAATGAAAAATGATAAAATAGCATTTGTTGGTATTGATGATGACCCTGTTGTTTTAAAAGCTATTGAAGAAGGATATATAACAGGAACATTTAACCAGAATCCTTATCTGCAGGGTTATGCTGTGCCGGTACTGCTTGAATATTTAATCGATGGCATGGAAACAAAGGAAGACTATGTATTTATTGATTCTTCCGGAGTAGTAATAACAAAAGACAATCTGGACAGCTTTATGGATCTACTCTGGGGTGCCGCTGATGATTTGGTTAAAAACGCAAAAACTACTTATTTTAAATAATTACTGATATTTAACAGGAGGAATATCCGGTGTTAACGATAAGTAATATTAGCAAATCTTTTCCAGGTGTAAGAGCTTTGGATGATGTTTCTGTTGAATTTATAAGTGGAGAAATCCATGCTCTTCTTGGGGAAAACGGTGCTGGAAAAAGTACTTTGATGAAAATTATTGGAGGTGTCTACAAGCCTGATACAGGTAAAATGTTCTTTGATGAAAAAGAGCTGGTGCTCAGCAGTTATATAGATGCCCTCTCAAAGGAAATAAGCATGGTTAATCAGGAGCTTCAGGTTCTGCCAAACTTTAGTGTTGCGGAAAATATTATGCTTGATAAGATGATTACCTTCAGAAAAACTCCCATATTAAATTGGAAAGAAATAAACCTGGTTGCTAAAAAATATCTTGATATGATAGACCTGGATGTTCCTCCTACAAAACTAATCGGTGAATTAAGTGTCGCACAGAAACAAATGATAGATATTGCCAAATCTCTGGCTTCCAAATCAAAAATACTTCTTCTTGATGAACCGACTTCTGCTATTTCTGAAACAGAAGCTGAAAAACTATTTGAAATTCTTAGAAATTTAAAGAAAAAAGGAATAATCATTCTTTTTGTTACACATAAACTGGAAGAAGTTTTTAAAATATGCGATAAGGTAACTGTTCTGAGAGACGGAAAAAAAATCGATACAAAAATGATAAATGATGTAGAGAAACAGGACCTGGTAAAAATGATGATAGGCAGAAAAGAAAAGATAGAATCTTTCCGAAATAATAACATGGATAAAAGCACTTTAGTTATGGAAGTAAAAAATATCGTCAAGCAAAAAAAATGTGAAGATGTAAGCTTTAAGCTTTATAAAGGTGAGATTCTGGGATTTTACGGACTTGTGGGTTCAGGAAGGACTGAGCTTGCGCGCCTGATAATAGGCGAAGACAAAAAACAGAGCGGAGATATTTTCATAAACGGCAAAAAAATTAAAGTTAGATCCATAGCAGACGGTCTTTACAAATACCGGATCGGTTACGTAACTGAAAACAGAAAAGAGGAAGGTCTGCTCTTAAACAGTACAATACTTAATAATATAGGTATAACTATATGGCCGAAAATTGCAGGAAAGATATTAAGATTTATAAGTATTCAGAAAGAAAGAAAACATGCAAAAAAAATGGTGCAGCAGCTGGATATAAAAGCAACCAGCATTAACCAGCTTGTTCAGAAGCTAAGCGGTGGCAATCAGCAAAAAGTAAGCATAGCCAAATGGCTGGGAGCAGATTGCAACATCATTATTTTCGACGAACCTACTATAGGGGTTGATATAGGAGCAAAGGAATATATACATAAACTAATTTTCAATTTGGCAAATATTGAAGGAAAATCCATAATACTTATTTCTTCCGATATGCCTGAAATAATAAAGCTTGCAAACAGGATATATGTTTTCAGAGATAAAAAGATCGTTGGAGAAATTGAAGAAGTAAATAAAGATGAAGATAGTTACAATATCGTAAGTAAAGAACTGGGAAATTACTATACATAAAAATGAGTTATGGTTATACAGGTAAAATTTTAAGAATCAATTTATCAGAACGGAATTTTTCAGTAGAAAAACCGGATGATAAATTTTACAGAAAGTATTTTGGCGGCTCATGCATGGGCGCTTATTTCATTTTAAAAGAATTAAATCCTCTGGCTGACCCTTTCTCTTCAGATAATCTGCTGATTTTCTCAACTTCGCCAATAACCGGGATTGACTGCTCTGGAACAGCCATGCATAATGTTATTACCAAATCCCCTTTAACCGGCCTTATTGCCGAAAGTACGACACCGGGATACTTCGGTCCTATGATTAAAAGAGCCGGATTTGATGCAATAATCATTAAAGGAAAAGCAACGGAACCGGTTTACCTTTTAATTGAAAATAGCAATATAAAAATTTTAAAAGCCAATGATCTATGGGGAAAAACAACTTCCCATGCATATGGCAGTTTGAGAAAAAAACACGGAAAGGAAGGAAGCATTGCCGTTATAGGACCAGCAGGAGAAAATCTTGTAAGGTATGCTTCCATCGTAAATGATAATCTTTTTATAAGTTCACGTTGCGGCACCGGAGCAGTAATGGGATCCAAAAATCTTAAAGCCATTTTTGTAAAGGGAAACAATGATATAGCTATTTTTGATGATAAGAGCCTTAAAAAAATTTCAGCACATTTTAAGAAAAATTTTCTTGATAATCCTCTTAATAAAGCACAGTACGGCCCGGCAGGCAATGCAGGGTATCTTAAAAAAATGTCTGATGAAGGTATGCTTTCAGCGAAAAACTTTCATTTCACCCACTTTAAATATTCTTCCGATATAGATGGATTTTCACTTATTAAAAATCAAAAAACAGACAATATAAACTGTTTTAACTGTCTTGGCGGCTGTAAAAAAAATGTACCGGGATTTAAGAATAAAGGTTTAAATACTTCCTTTGGACTTATAGAGCTTGAAAGCCTTTCTTCATCAGTTTACAACCTTTTAATAAAAGAACCTGAGGCGGCATTAAAAATATGGGAATTAATATGTGAATATGGTTTGGATGGAACTTCGCTCGGGATTACGCTGGGATTTGCTATTGAATGCTTTGACAACGGCCTTATTACTAAGCAGGATACCGGGGGCATAAACCTAAAATGGGGTGACTGTGATTCAGTAATTGAATTAATCTGCCTGATAGCAAATAAAAAAGGTATAGGGGAAATATTATCACAAGGAACCAGGATTGCCTCAGAAAATATAAAAGGTTCTAAAGAATTTGCCATGCATGTCAAAGGCCTGGAAATACCCAGCCATGATCCTAGGACAAAACAGATGCTCGGATTAGGCTATGCTGTATCTCCCATAGGGCCATATTATACAGTGGTCGAGCATGATACTGATTTTGATTTCAAAGCCGATCAGTTGTTCATGGACAAAGTCGCTCCTTTAACGATTTATGAAAGACTGGAAGCTGAAAGTCTTTCAGACCAGAAAGTAAGAATGTTTTACTTCCTGCAGCCTGCTTTTTCCATGATGGATGCTTTGTGCGGCTGCATCTTTGCATTTTCCCCTGTCAGATTCTTCGATTTCAGCTACCTTGTCAGCATAGTGGACGCAGCTACAGGATGGGAAAGCTCCTTGTTTGAATTATTTAAATTAGGAGAAAAAAGAATAGGCATGTATAAGCTTTTTGCACAGAAAGTCGGAATTGATTCAGAAGACGATGTTTTGCCTGAAAGATTTTTCCGGCCTATTGAAAACGGACCGAAAAAAGGTATAAGAATCAATAAAAAGGAATTTACTGATGCAAGAGATCTATATTACAAGATAGCCGGTTTTAATAAAGATGGCAGTCTTTCAAATGCAAAATTGCTGGAACTTGATCTGATGGAATTTGTAAAATAAAAACATACTGTTTTAAAAAATCAAATAAAAACTGATTATATTTAATATATTAAGAACAATGCTTTAAATAATGGAAGAATTGAGGATCTTGCACCGGGCGGAGGATTTATATTCGCCCCTATCCACATTATTCAAAGCTCTGTTCCTCCACAAAACACTGAAGCATGGTGGGAAACTTTACAGCAATATGGAATTTATAATTAAAAAGCAATCAGAAGAAGGTAATGAATGAACTCCAGAGAGAGAGTCAGAATGGCTGTAAACCATAAGACACCTGATAGAATTCCTATTGATCTGGGAAGCATGAGATCATCAGGAATTGCAAGTATCGCCTATAACAACCTGCTAAAAAAACTTGGTATAAAAACAATATTTCCAACCAGAATGTATGATTTCATACAACAACTCGCCTACCCTGACAAAAGCATAATGGAACTATTCCATATTGATACAATTGATGCAGGTCAGGCTTTTTTACAGGATATAAATGAGTGGAAAGAGTGGGAATTAGACGATGGTTCAAAATGTATTATCCCAAAATTTTTAAACATAGAATTTGGTGAAGATGGTACGGTTTACTTATTATCAGACGAAAATGAAAAACTTGGAAAAAAACCAAGAACATCTCTATATGTTGACCAATGTTTCTGGGTATACAAAGATCTTCCATGCATACCTGATAATTTTAAGGATAAGGATTTAAGCAGGCATGTATGGGCAATACCTTCTCCCCCATGGCATCTTGACATTTTCAATAATGATATTTACCTCAAATTTATAAATACCATTAAGGACCTTTATGAAAGTACAGACTATTCAATAGTGCTTTCGGTGGGTTGCAATATGTTCGAAACCGGTACTTTTCTAAGAGGCATGGAAAACTTCATGATGGATATGTATTCAGACAAATTAAAAACAAAAAAACTGTTAGACAAATTGGTTGAAATAAATATTATAAAACTTGAAAGAATAATTTCGGGTGTGGGGAAATATATTGATTTTCTTCAATTCGGTGACGATCTTGGCGGACAAAGCGGTGCTTTTATGTCTCAAGAAATTTATCAGGAAGTATTCAAACCCAGACATAAAAAAATGTGGGACTTTGTCCATAAAAACAGCAACTGCAAGGTATTTCTTCATTCTTGCGGCTCAATCTACGAACTGCTACCGGATCTCATTGACGCAGGACTTGATGTTATCAATCCTGTGCAGACCACTACAAGAAACATGGAGCCTGAAAAATTAAAAAGAGAATTTGGCAAAGATATCGTTTTCTGGGGAGGATGCTGCAATACAAGGGATATTCTTGCCAAAGGAACGCCGGAAGAAATAAAAAATGATGTAAAAAAAAGAATAAGCATATTAGGAGAAAATGGGGGTCTTGTCTTTAATCAGATACATAATATTCTGGCTGATGTTCCTCCTGAAAATATCATCGCCATGCTAGAAGCTGCGTATGAATATGGAAAATATTAATTTATATTAGTAGAAAGGCAAATTTCTATGGAAAAGTACAAAATCCATCAGACAAACAGATTAAAAGGAAGACTTCCTAAAATCGGAATCAGACCTACTATAGATGGCAGAAGAAGAGGAGTAAGAGAATCATTGGAAGACCAGACTATGGGAATGGCAAGAGCTGCAGCAGATATTTTAACCAAAAACTTAAAACATTCCAATGGCCTGCCAATAGAGTGTGTTATTGCTGATACAACAATAGGGGGTGCCGCAGAAGCAGCAATGGCAGCTGAAAAATTTGAAAATGAAGGAGTAGGGCTTTCAATAACAGTTACGCCCTGTTGGTGTTATGGTTCAGAAACAATAGATATGGATCCATTTATTCCAAAGGCTATCTGGGGCTTTAACGGCACCGAGCGTCCGGGAGCAGTTTATCTGGCTGCATCGCTGGCCGCTCATTCCCAGAAAGGTATTCCTGCATTCGGGATATACGGCAGAGATGTCCAGGACCTGAATGATACAAGAATCCCCGATGATGTAAAAGCAAAACTACTGCAATTTGCAAAATCAGGTATTTCGGTAGCAACAATGAGAGGGAAGTCATATCTTGCAATCGGGAGTGTTTCAATGGGTATAGCAGGTTCCATAGTAGATTCAGCTTTTTTTGAAGATTATCTGGGAATGCGATGTGAATATGTGGATATGACAGAAATCGTAAGAAGAATTGAAGAAGAGATATATGATAAGAAAGAGTACGAAAAAGCACTGGAATGGGCCAGGAAAAATTGCAGAGAAGGTGCAGATAATAATCCTCCGGAAAAACAGAAATCCAGGAAAGAAAAAGACAAGGACTGGGAATTTATTGTTAAAATGACTATGATCTGCAGAGATCTTATGATTGGAAATCCAAACCTGGATAAATATGGCTTCTGGGAAGAGGCTCTCGGACATAATGCAATTGCAGCGGGATTCCAGGGTCAGAGAAACTGGTCCGATCATTTCCCTAATGGCGATTTTATGGAAACGATTTTAAATAGCTCGTTCGATTGGAACGGTATTCGGGAACCATATATAATGGCCACAGAAAATGATGCCCAGAATGCAATAACAATGCTTTTCGGACATCTTTTGACTGACAGCGCCCAGATCTTTACAGATGTCAGAACTTTCTGGAGTCCTGAAGCAGTAAAAAGAGTTACCGGCTATAATCTTGAAGGTTATGCTGAAAAAGGAATAATCCATTTAAGCAACTCTGGTGCCGCCTGTCTTGACGGTACCGGACAGCAGGAGTTAAATGGTAAACCTGCCTTAAAACCTTTCTGGGATATTGCAGACGAAGAAGTAGAAAAATGTCTTTCCAATTCCTTGTTCAGGCCCGCTTCCATTGATTATTTCAGGGGAGGAGGATTTTCCAGCAATTTTTTAACAAAAGGAGAAATGCCTGTTACTATGATAAGGCTAAATCTTGTAAAAGGCCTTGGCCCCATGCTGCAGATAGCTGAAGGTTATACTGTCCAGTTACCTGAAAAAGTTAATAAAACTCTAGTTGACAGAACTGATCCTACCTGGCCAACAACCTGGTTTGCCCCAAGATTAACAGGAAGTCATGCTTTCATAGATACTTACAGTGTTATGAATAACTGGGGAGCCAATCACTCAGTAATAAGCTATGGTCACATCGGCTCAATGCTTATTACGCTTGCTGCAATGCTTAGAATACCTGTTGCCCTTAGCAATGTAGAGGAAGATAAAATTTTCAGACCCAGCACCTGGTCAGCTTTTGGAACTTCCTGCCCCGAGAGTGCAGATTATAACGCATGCAGAACTTATGGTCCTTTATATAAGTAATATAAAAATTTATAAATATTAAATTTTTAAAAAATAA
>DUQM01000013.1 GCA_012837825.1 Actinomycetota bacterium
CCTTTACTCCGGAGTATTTTGTCGATATGCATTCAATCCCTTTTGGCAGCATTGTCTTCCGTATTGTATTTGTGGTTCTGTCTTCGGAATCACTGTCAGCATTAAGGATAACGCTTTTAAGTTCCGGGTAGTATTTTTTCAACCCCTCTCCGCAGTTTTTCAGTATATTTGATATTGTCGTTTCATTATTATATGTCGGAATACCGACTACTATGTCTGCGTTTCCGATCTTTTTAAGCAGCATCGTAAACTCTTTTCCGGGGGACTCATTGATAAAATCAGCCATCTTTTCCTTCTTCTTCTTAAAAAATTTTATTAAATTTTATAATACTCTGAACTTATTATATTTTATTTTTAAAAATAAAAATAACAAATGAGGTCAATTAAACAGATACCTTATTACCTCTTCCCATCCCCTGTTCATTTTTCTTTCTGTTACAAAAACATTATCATAATTCGGAAGAGCCTTGATAATATGATCTTCTTCGTGAATATCATTATTCATTAAGAAAAAGAACTTCACTTCATCAGCCATTTTCAGATCTTCAGCAGAATCACCCAGAGCAAGGCAGTTTTCTTTTAAAAAACCTCTTATTTCCCTGTCTGCCCTTACACCTTTGGATTTATCCACACCTTTTGGCATAAGATTATAAAAATAAGTCTTGCAGTCAGGAAATTCTGCAGCATAAAGAGAAGTAGGCCCGTTGTTCATAATCATTGAATCTTCAAATCCGTTTTCAGCAAGAATTCTGTTTGCTTTTTCCACATCGATTTCTCCCAGGAAAAGAATGTTTGTATTTCTGTTTTTGTTCCATTCAGGCCGGCAGTCTATTTTAGATGGAAAACTGTTTTTCATAAGTCTGACAACATTCCGGAAGTCTTCGCCCAGGCTTGTAAAATCATGCCTGAAATTTTCTTTATTATAAGTCCGGTGTACTTCCCTGCCTCTATTATAAACTACTTCGGCTCCAAGTTCAGCAATATAATTATACAGGTTAAGCATCTGCGCATTATATTTTAACTGGTACCTGTTTCTCCCGGAAATCATGACCAGATCTATATTGCAGGAATGCAGCAATTCAAGACAGCTGACAGCGCCAAAAAAATACAATCCTTCAGCATCATTTATTATGCTGCCTTTATCATTAAAAAGCGTTCCGTCGCAATCACTATAGACTGCCTTTATATCTCTGATTTCTTTTCTGATTTTTTCTTTATAATCCCGAAAAAACTTCATTTCCATATTTTCTTCACCCGGCTGTTTCTGATTTTATTTTCAAAAACTGCATTATATCTGTTTTGGTGAAAAGACCCTGCAGTTTTCCATCTTTAATAACCGCAAGAACTGAAAATCTTAGCTTATTTTAAAATCAAGCTTTTTATCTTCCGGCCCGGTTGTGCTTATAATAACTGTATTTCCTTCTTTTATTTCACCATTTAAGATTTTCATTGCCAGAACATTCTGGATCTCATTCTGTATGACTCTCTTAAGAGGCCTTGCGCCATAAATTGGGTCAAATCCCTCTTTGGCCACAAGTTCTTTTGCCTTGTCTGAAATATCGATTTTGATATTTCTGCTTTCTATCATGCTTTTTAGTTTTTTAAACTGTATAATGGCTATTTTTTTGATTTCTTCGATTCCAAGCCTGTTGAAAATTATTATATCGTCAACCCTGTTTAGAAACTCCGGTTTGAAATAATTCTTCATCGCGTCAAGAACCATATTCTCTATATCTTTTTCCTCTTTCCTGCCCAGCTCGGTTATATGCTGGCTTCCGATATTGGAAGTCATTATAAGAACCGCATTCTTGAAATCTACAGTTCTTCCATGTCCGTCGGTAAGCCTGCCGTCATCCATGATCTGAAGAAGTATATTAAACACGTCAGGATGGGCTTTTTCTATTTCATCCAGAAGTATGACTGAATAAGGTCTTCTTCTTACAGCTTCTGTCAGGTATCCTCCTTCTTCATAACCAACATAGCCCGGAGGAGCTCCTATAAGCCTTGAAACTGTGTGCTTTTCCATATATTCAGACATATCAATCCTTATCATTGCCCGTTCGTCATCAAAAAGAAATTCAGCAAGAGCTTTTGAAAGCTCAGTCTTGCCGACTCCTGTAGGTCCAAGAAAGATAAAAGAGCCGATAGGCTTGTTTGGGTCTCCAAGACCGGCACGCGCCCTTCTAATGGCATTTGAAACTACCGATATTGCTTCATCCTGACCGATTACTCTTTCCTTTATCCTGTCTTCCATAAGAACCAGTTTTTCAACTTCTCCCTCAATCAGTTTAGAAAGAGGTATTCCGGTCCATTTTGAAATAATCTCGGCAATGTCCTCATCATCCACTTCTTCTTTAAGCATTTTTTTGTCTTTCTGAAGTTCTGACAATTTTAAATTTTCTTCATTCAGGCGCTTCGTCAGTTCCATTAATTTTCCATATCTCAGTTCAGCTGCTTTTTGAAGATTGGTTTCCCTTTCAGCCTGTTCTGCTTCGGTTTTTGTTTTTTCAATTTCTTCTTTTACCGACTGAATGCTTTTTATTGAATCTTTTTCTTTCAGCCAGTGCGCTTTCATTGTGTCGCTGGCGCTTTTAAGCTCTGAAAGCTCCTTTTTTATTTTATCAAGACGCTCTACAGAAGATGCATCTTTCTCTTTCTTTAAAGCCTGTGCCTCGATTTCAAACTGCTTGATTTTTCTTTCTATCTCATCTATTTCTGTCGGCATACTGTCTATTTCAATCCTTAACTTGGAAGCAGCTTCGTCGATAAGATCAATTGCCTTGTCAGGCAGAAATCTGTCTGTGATATATCTGTTGGACAAAATGGTTGCCGAAAGTATCGCAGAATCCTTTATTCTTACCCCATGATGTACTTCATATTTTTCCTTGAGCCCTCTCAGTATTGCAATAGTATCCTCAACATCAGGCTCGCGTACAAGTACAGTCTGAAATCTTCTTTCAAGGGCTGCGTCTTTTTCAATATGCTTTCTGTACTCATCCAGAGTAGTTGCACCGACCATATGCAGTTCCCCTCTTGCCAGCATGGGCTTTAACATATTAGATGCATCCATCGCTCCTTCAGCTGCTCCTGCGCCCACAACCGTATGAAGCTCATCAATAAACAGGATTATTTTTCCTTCTGACTTGATTATCTCTTTTAAAACTGCCTTCAGCCTGTCTTCAAATTCCCCTCTGTATTTCGCTCCGGCAATTACAGCTCCCATATCAAGAGCAAAAACAGTCTTATCTTTAAGGCCTTCCGGAACATCCCCTGATACTATTCTCTGAGCCAGACCTTCAACTATTGCAGTTTTGCCTACTCCCGGCTCACCGATAAGAACAGGATTATTTTTTGTTCTTCTGGAAAGAACCTGAATAACTCTCCTGATTTCATCATCTCTGCCGATTACCGGATCAAGTCTGCCTTTTCTTGCAAGTTCGGTTACATCTTTTCCAAATCTCTGTAATGCCTGATATTTATCTTCAGGATTCTGATCCGAAACTCTCTGGCTACCCCTGATTTCTACAAGAGCCTGATAAACTTTCTGCTTCGTAATTCCGCTTCTTTTTAAAATCTCCCCTGTTCTGCTTTTACTTTCAGAAAGAGCAATCAGAAGATGTTCCGTGCTTACATAATCATCTTTTAACTGCTGAGCTTCTTTTGCAGCAATATTTAATGTGTTGCCAAGCTCGGAACTTAGATATACCCGCACATTATCCCCTGATACCTTGGGATATTTCTGCAGCTCTTTTTTAAATACTGCTGCCATCTCTGAAACATCTATATTAATTTTTTCAATCAGCGGAAGGATTATTCCCTCACTCTGATCCAAAAGCGCATTCATTAAATGTACGTCAGC
The DNA here is from genome assembly GCA_012837825.1 of Actinomycetota bacterium. Taxonomy (NCBI): domain Bacteria; kingdom Bacillati; phylum Actinomycetota; species Actinomycetota bacterium. The sequence continues at coordinate 3,860 of DUQM01000013.1, forward strand.
GATTTCCTGATTGCCATTATCAACCGCAATTGTATTGGCTGCAGAAATCGCCTCCTGTGCTTTTATGGTAAATTTATCAAATTGCATACAAATCACCTCTAAACCATTATTTTAGCCCTTGGATTTTCGTCATATTTTTTTGAAAAATCCTCGAGCAGCTTTTTCTGTTCATCACTAAGGTTTTCCGGTATGACTATTCTTATCTTTGCATAAAGATCGCCATTATCTGCTCCTTTTATAAAAGGCATCCCTTTACCTTTGAGCCTGAGCGTTTTTCCAGCCTGAGTTCCAGGCGGAAGCTTTACCGTAATACTTCCTGAAAAAGTAGGAATATCAATGGAAGCCCCGAATACAGCTTCTTTTATGGTTACCGGTATTTCACAGTAAAGGTCATTTTCTTTTCTTGTAAAAAAGTGATGGGGAGCTATTTCCACAAAAAGATACAAGTCTCCGGCAACTCCGCCATTCGGGCTCTTGCCGCCTTCACCTGTAACTCTTATCTTGCCGCCATCTTTTATGCCCTTGGGTATTTTGACATTAATAGTTCTTGACTTTCCTTCTGCTGTCTGAAGCTTGAAAGTCCTCTCTGTGCCAAGGTATGCTTCTCTTAAAGTTATTGTCAGCCTGGATTCCACATCCCGGCCTTTTGCTGCTGCTCTTCTGCTTCTCCAGCTGGTTCTCTGGTTCTGCTTTGCTCCTGCCTGACGTGCTGACCCGGATGAAAAATCGCTGAACCTCTGATCCGACCCTCTTCCGAAGAACATTTCAAAAAAATCTGAAAATCCGCTTCCCAGATTGCCGAAATCAAAACCGCTGCCCTGGAAATCATAAGATGTTGAACCCTGCTGCCACTGAGCCCCGCCGGGCCATCCCTGCTGACCTGCGCCTGCTCTTGAGTATGCCTTCCAGTTTGAGCCAAGCTGGTCATAGCGCGAACGCTTCTCTGCATCTTTTAATACTTCATAAGCTTCGCCTATTTCCTTGAATTTTTCCTCTGCTGCCGGGTTGTTTTTATTAGCATCAGGATGGTACATTTTTGCAAGTTTTCTGTATGCCTTTTTAATCTCATCAGCAGAAGCTTTTTTGTCAACTCCCAAGATCTTGTAATAATCCTTATAGTCAACCATTTAAAACCACCGTATAAATTATTCTTTCATATAAAGCTCCTGCCCATGTCTTTAAATACATGGGCAGGAAATATTAATTTTATTATCGACTTTTCAACTTAATAATATAATTATTATTCTGTTTTAACTTCAACCTTTTTAGCTTTCTTGATTTCAGCTTTTGGAATATTTACTTCCAGCACCCCTTCTTTATAGGAAGCTTTTATTTCCTCTTCCTTTACAGGTACTCCGACGGTGAAAGATCTGTAAAAAGAGCCGTAACTTCTTTCAACTCTTACAAAATCTTTTTCCTTTTCCTCTTTCTCAAACTTTCTTTCACCCTTGATTACCAGAAGATCGTTATCAAGTGAAACCTCAATATCTTCTTTTTTTATTCCCGGAAGATCAGCTTTAATAATTATTTCTGTTTCTGTCTCCTTTATATCTACATCAGGAGACCAGACTGAGCCTTTTCTTTCCGGCTTTCCTTCTTTGTCGGTTCCACTGAACCATCTTCCGATATCATCTCTGAGCTGTACAAGATCGCTGAATGGATCCCATCTTACTATAGGCATATTAATCCCCCTCCTTTAAATTACTATACCTTTTTATTAATTTTTATCGTCTTTTGCTTCAAACTCAGCATCTATTATATCTTCATCCGCCGCCTTCCCGTCAGCCTGGCTTTCTGCCTGCGAACCATCTGTGCCCGGCTGGCTCTGAGGACCTGCTCCCCCTGCCTGTGAACTTGTCTGCTGATAAAGAAGAGTTGACATTTCACCTACAAGTTTCTCCAGAGCATCAGTTTCTCTCTTTATGGCATCCGCATCTTCGCCTTCCATTATTTTCTTAACACTGTCTATCTGGGAAGTTATTTTTGTTTTCATATCAGCCGGCACTTTGTCGCCATATTCTCTCAGGGACTTCTCGGTCTGATAAACCAGTCCGTCCGCCCTGTTTTTCACTTCAACAAATTCTTTTCTTTTCTTATCATCCGCAGCATGGGATTCTGCTTCCCTGACCATTTTATTTATCTCATCATCAGAAAGATGAGAAGTCGCTGTTATGGTTATTTTCTGCTCTTTTCCTGTTGCAGTATCTTTTGCCATAACATTTACTATTCCGTTTGCATCTATATCAAATGTTACTTCTATCTGCGGAATTCCTCTTGGAGCGGGCGGAATGCCATCCAGTCTGAAATTGCCAATTGTCTTATTATCTCGCGCAAATTCTCTCTCACCCTGAAGAACATGAATATCCACACTGGTCTGGTTGTCTGCAGCAGTGGTGAATATTTCACTTTTCTTTGTAGGAATGGTCGTATTTCTTTCAATAAGTTTTGTCATTACCCCGCCAAGAGTTTCAATGCCCAGAGAAAGAGGAGTCACATCAAGAAGAACAACGTCCTTGACATCTCCTTTAAGCACGCCTGACTGAATAGCTGCACCAACAGACACAACTTCATCCGGGTTAACACTCTTATTAGGCTCTTTGTTTATTATCTTTTTCACAAGTTCCTGTATAACAGGCATTCTTGTTGCTCCACCTACAAGAATAACTTCATCTATATCAGAAATCTTAAGTCCTGAATCAGCAAGAGCTTTTTCCATGGGAATTCTGCATCTTTCAGTCAGATCAGCTGAAAGCTGTTCAAATTTTGCCCTTGTAATCTTCGTTTCCAGATGTTTGGGACCATTGGCATCTGCAGTTATAAACGGCAGGCTTACATTGGTCTCCATAACGCTTGAAAGCTCTATCTTTGCCTTTTCGGATGCTTCTATAAGCCTCTGCAGAGCCTGTCTGTCAAGCCTTAAGTCAATTCCCTGTTCCTTTTTAAATTCATCTGCAAGATAATTCATTATTCTGTTATCATAATCGTCTCCACCCAGGTGCATGTCTCCATGACTTGCTTTTACTTCAAAAACACCTTCTCCAACCTCAAGAATTGAAACGTCAAAGGTACCTCCTCCAAGGTCAAAGACAAGTATTTTTTCTTCTTTCTTTTTGTCAAGTCCGTATGCAAGCGCAGCTGCAGTAGGTTCATTTATAATTCTTAATACATTAAGTCCTGCTATTTTACCTGCATTCTTCGTCGCCTGCCTCTGAGCATCATTAAAATAAGCAGGAACCGTTATAACTGCATCAGTTACTTCTGTTCCCAGATAAGACTCGGCATCAGCTTTTAATTTCTGCAATATCATTGAAGATATTTCTTCAGGAGTATATTCCCTGTCAGCAAGCTTGACGGTTGCAAGTCCGTTTTTGCCTCCGGTTACTGTATAGGATACTGTTTCTCTCTCACTGACAACTTCATCATATCGTCTTCCAATAAATCTCTTGATGGAATAAACGGTATTTTCAGGATTTAAAGCCGCCTGTCTTTTTGCAAGCTGACCAACAAGCCTTTCACCTTTTTTAGTAAACGCCACAACTGAAGGGGTCGTTCTTCCGCCTTCGCTGTTCGCAATTACAACAGAATTACCGCCCTCCATAACTGCAATACATGAGTTAGTTGTTCCCAAATCAATTCCAACTGCTTTTCCCATAATTTGATCAACCTTTCTTTTTTATTAAAATACTTTCAATTTTTTAAATTAATGATTATAAATTTAAGAAATCTTTAAAGTTATCCGGACCGGCCTGAAATAATTTTATTCCGTATGCTTATTGCCGTTTTCTTTCCTTGCCAGATAATTTTTGTAGCAAAGGACAACATCTTCCGGGCATCTGTCCAGTATGACAGCGTCTCTTCTCTTGATGAGTATTATTATCGATCTCAGATTCATCCCCTGTTCATACATTAGCTCACGGACATATTCAAGCCAGTTAATATCCTCCTTGGAATAATATCTTTTCCTTCCCCTCCTGAGCGGACAAACCAGATTAAATTTCTCATAATAGTATAAAGTCCTGCTGTTTATCCCAAGAAACTCAGCTACTAGCTCTATTGGATAGCTTTTATCAACTTCATTAAACATACAATCCGCCACACTTTCTTAAACTAATATAATATTAGCCAATAAAAAAATTTTTGTCAACAAATACTAAATATTTTTTCTTATTTAATTAAATTACAATTTACTTTTAAGTGAAAAATATTTTTACTGATTATAAGTATAGCAACAAATATATAAAATTCAATATTTATATATTCAAATACTATATTTTTTATTTTTTTCCATTAAAATTGATTAGATAATTAAATATTTAGCGATA
>DUQM01000014.1 GCA_012837825.1 Actinomycetota bacterium
AAAAAAATAAATATTTTTATAATATTGCAAAAATTTTTATAATATAGTTTGATGTTCTATTGATTGTTTAAATAAAAATATTTTAAGTCATTATATTTTAAAGTAAAGTTTAAAATTCTGACTTTCAAGCACCATAGCTGTTTTAGGAGGATCTGAAAATGCCGATATATAGTTACAAGTGCAGTGATTGTGAAAAAATTTTTGATAAATTTGAAAAACCGACAAACAGTGGCAAAGTAAAATGCCCGGATTGCGGCAGTGAGGCTTTAAGAATTTTTTCACCGGTCGGCATTGTCTTTAAGGGTTCGGGGTTTTACTCGACTGACTATAATTCAAAGAGTTCAAAGCCGGCTTCATCCGTTCCGCCTGAAATCAAAAAAGATGAAAAAGAAGTCGATAAAAAGACAGATAAAGCATCTTCGCCTGCAGAAAGCAAAACAGTTAAAGAAAAGAAATAATGTATAAAAATCTTTTTTATTTTTTTAGTCAATTTAAAGTGTATTATACAATATGTCAGCTTTACTAATATTCTCTTTTATATTATTTTTATTTCATATTTTCAGCTTAAGGTCGATATTTAAGCTTAGAAATAAAGAAATGGCGGCAGATAATCCAAAAATGATGGAAGAGATTAAAAATGAAGTTGGCAAGAAAGGCGGAAAGACTTCTTCAGTTTTTGCCCTGCCCATTATAATCATTATTATGCTGTCTCTTATTGAGCTCGGATATTATTTCTTCGCAGTTTATATTCTTAATGACAATATTATAGTCGTTGGAGCCTCTGTTCTTGCGGGTTTTAATATTTATTCTCTTATAAAATTCTTTCCGAAAATAAAAATGTTTATTAACAGACCTTTGGATTATCTTAAGGAAAAATCAGAGCCTTTTGAAAACATCATGAATGCTATAATGGCAATTCTTGAGATTCTTTTCTGTCTGTATGTTATTATTAAAATAATTCTTGAATTTAATTTATAGATTCCATTTAATAACAGGATAAAAAAATGGCAAAGACTACTAAGATTCTTCTTGTAATACTGATAATAATAATTGTTGCTGCTGTTCTGATAGTTGTATTTATAAACAGGCCTTTTGGAGCTGCAGCCGGAACAACAGCAGATACTGTTGTGACAATAAATAAAAATACCGGTGAAGAGGCAGCAGAAACTACCAGGGAAGAGGCTCTTTCAAGACAGGAACAATATGAAAGCCTGCTTGAGAACAAGGATTTTATTGAAGTATATAATAATTTCCGGTATCTTCAGTCAGAAATAACAGATGCCGGACTGGCAGAAGATAACGGTACTTTGTTTTATATGGTATTTGGTTCGGCTGATTCTTTTGATAAAATAGACCAGTTTTATAAGAATAAAAAAGTACAGTCTGTCTGGAGCAGAACAGAGATATTTGAAACAGTTGATAAAAAACTGGAAGAAGGTTTTATTGAAGACGAAAAAGAAGTATCCGGTGAAAACGGTAATAATGATTTCAGATTTTCCAAATATTCTTTTATTAGTCAGGATAAAGACAGATATTTAAATGTTCTCATAAAATCAATGTCGGACAAAAGCACTCAGATTATGCTGGTATCCTGGAATCTTGATTCATGATGCATTTTTTTTCAGAACAGCAGAAAATATATAAAGTCAGCGAGTTAAATCTTGAGATAAAACGCAATCTCGAATCCTCATATTTTGATATATGGGTAGAAGGCGAGATCAGCAATTATGCCTTTCCCAACAGAAAGCATATGTATTTTACATTGAAAGACGATAATTCAATGCTGAAAATCGCTTTCTTTGAGAATAGTATAAAATCATCAGGTTTTCTTTTTTCAGACACTGCCGGCAATTCTGTATTGAAAGACGGTATCCATGTTTATGTAAATGGTTATGTAAGTATTTATGATAAAAGAAGCGAATACCAGATAATTGCAAAGAATATAATACCTGTCGGGGAAGGCAATCTTCTGCTTGCATTTGAGCAACTGAAGAAAAAGCTTGAAAGCAAAGGTCTTTTTGATGATGCCTGCAAAAAGAAACCTCCTGTCTTACCTGGCAAAATAGGACTCATTACTTCCAAAAGCGGAGCAGTCATAAAAGATATAATCAAGATACTGAATAAGAGATTCGGCAATTATCATCTGGTTTTAAGAAATACACCTGTGCAGGGGAAGCAGGCCGGAAGGGAAATCTGTTCAGCGATAGATGAACTGGAAGAATATGGTGTGGATGTAATAATAATTGCAAGAGGCGGGGGATCTTTTGAAGATCTAAGCTGCTTTAATGAAGAAGAACTTGCAGAAAGAATTTTTAAATGCGGTATTCCCGTAATTTCAGGTGTAGGTCATCAGACAGATTTTACTATTTGTGATTTTGTGGCGGACGTCAGAGCTGCAACTCCCACACATGCTGCCGAAATAGTGATTCTTGATAAACAGGAAACCCTCCGGAACATAATGTCATTATCAGAAAAGAGCCGGAATTTTCTGAAAAAAAAGATTGCTTTCCTGAAACGGGAGATATTTTTGATTTCCTCAAAAAGCATTTTCAGATGGCCAAGGATAATAGTCAATAATTTCTGGCAGTATTATTACAGCTATACCGAAGAACTAAAAAATAATATCAGTTTTATTATTAGTACAGGTAAAAAATCTTTTGGTATTTTAAATTCAAGACTAAGTCCTCTTATTTTAAAAAGGAAAATCATGACGGATACAGACAGTATCAGAGGCAGGGCAACTTTGATAAATGAAAAATATAAATCAGTTTTAATTAAAAAAAGAAATGAAGCCGGCATTATTCTTGAAAGGTTGAAAAGCTCAAATCCTGTTACAATACTGGAAAAAGGATATTCCATTACAAAACTTGTCGGTACCGGTAAAATTGTAGGGGATATCAGTATTGTCACCAAGGGTGATTTAATTGAAACGTCTGTAAAGAATGGAAAATTGTATTCTGAAGTAATAAGAAAAAATAAGTATTAAATATTAGAAAAAATAAATATTGGAAAAGTGGGAATAAAATGGAAAATAAAAATCTGAGTTTTGAAGAAGCAATGCAGAGACTTGAAGATATAGTAAATGAGCTTGAAAAAGAAGGCATCACGCTTGAAAATGCAATGGAAAAATTTGAAGAAGGTGTGAAACTTTCAGAATTCTGTGTAAACAGACTGAATGAAGCGGAAAAGAAAATTGAAGAGCTAACCAGGACTGAAAATGGCGAGTTAAAGGTAAATGATATTAAAATAGATGAATAAGCGTATTCTCCGTTAAATATTCTCTAATGTGATTTAGTGTAATACCTTCGTATAAGCATAATACCCTCATGCAAACATAATATCCTCATATAAATATAATATTCCCATGCAAACATAATATCCTCATATAAATATAATATCCGCATGTATTAATAAATTTATTAATACATTTTTTCATAAAGTTAAAAATAATCTTGACAATACAATTTTATTGGTATATCTTTATGGTGTGATGTGGGGAGAAGTGGGGAATATAACCATAAAAATCCCATAAAAAGAAATATAATTATCATTTATTTAAAAACAAGCGGGAATATGTTTCTAGGTGAGTATCAGAGAAATTTAGACAGCAAACAGAGATTATTTATTCCTACAAAATTCAGGGAAGAACTTACCAGAGGAATAGCAATCGTTTCAAAAGGTTTTGATGAAAAATGCCTGTTTCTTTTTTCAATTGAGAGCTGGGAGGAACTTGCCAGGAAAATTACAAACAATCCGGTTACAAATATAAACATACAGAAGTTTTCAAGATGGTTTTTTAAATCAGCACATGAAGAAGTCCTGGATTCCCAGGGACGTATAAAGATAGATAAAAATCTTGCAGATTATGTAAATATTAAAAAAGATGTTGTGCTGGTAGGTGTTTCAACAAGGGCAGAGATCTGGGCCAGGGAGGCCTGGGAGGAATATGACAGTTCTGCCGAGAAAGAGTTTTCAGGGAATAAAAAGGCTTTTGAAAGCCTTGGTTTTTAAAATTGGTTAAGCGATAAGCCAATTATTATAAATGAAGTTAGAGCAAATACACATACCTGTTCTTTTAAAAGAGAGCTTGTTTTATCTGGATCTTAAGCCGGGAAAGGTAGTATTTGACGGAACTCTTGGCGGTGCGGGCCATACCGTAGCAATATTTAAAGCCATTGCCCCCACAGGCATAATAATAGCAGCAGATCATGACAGCCAGGCTGTCAGCACCGCCGCCAAATTGTTTGAAGGAAATAAGAATGCCCGTCTTTTTAAAGGTAATTTTACAGATGTTCTATCCATGATAAATAAAGCAGGCATAAAAAAAATAGACGGTTTTTTCCTTGATCTGGGTATGTCTTCAATGCAGATAGAAGAATCCGGGAGAGGTTTCAGCTATATGCGGGATGAGCCTCTTGATATGAGAATGGACAATGAAGGAGATTTATCGGCTTTTGAAGTCATTAATTATTATTCTGAAGAAAAGCTGAAAGATATTTTTTACAAATATGGCGAAGAAAATTACGGAGCCGCAATTGCAGGAAATATAATAAAATTCCGTAATAGCAAGGTCATAAAGACAACAGGAGATCTGAATAGAATCATTGAGAAATCCATCCCCCCCAAGGCAAGATATGGTTCAAGAGGTCATCCTTCAAAAAGAATATTTCAGGCAATAAGAATAGAAGTAAACAGGGAGATGGATAATCTGGCTGAGGGAATTGATGACGGGTTCAGAGCATTAAATACAGGTGGTCGGATGGTGATAATATCTTATCACTCATTAGAAGACAGAATAGTAAAGAGAAAATTTCAGACTATGCAGGGAAAATGTTCATGTCCGTCAGGTCTGCCCGAGTGTGTATGCGGCGCCAGGAAAGTCGCGGATATTTTAACCAGAAAGGCAGTCACACCGGGGGACGAGGAAATTAAAGATAATCCGAGATCAAAAAGCGCCAGGCTGAGGGCTATAGAAAAACTGGAAGATATATAAAAGGAAAAGGTATACAAAATGCAGAATACAGCTAAAAATGAATATTATGAGGAATATAAGCCTTCTCTTACTCTGGTAAAAAATGATAATACTGTCAGGAAGGAAAGGGAGCAGTATTATCTTTATTATAATTCCGGTGTTTTTCCGATACTTCTTTTTGTAATATTGTTTTTATGTGTTGGTGTAATTATAAATATCGGAATGAGAATACAGAATCTTAATTATGACAGAACTATTCTCAACCTCAATCAGGCAATCAGAGCTGAAAAAGACAGAAGCGACAGATTGAATTTAAAAATATCGCAGTTAAAATCTCCTTCATTGATAGCCTCAGCAATTGAAATAAAGAATAATTCTGTTCAAGAAGCTGCTGACGCAGGACAGGATAATGAAAATGCTGAAGATTCTTCGACAGATATTGAAGGTAATGCACAATCTGCAAATACCGGAACGGAATTCAGGAAACTGGATATATTTTACAGCCGGACTGCCAGCAGCATGAATATTGCTAAAAACAATTATGATAATACTTATAAAAACATTAATCCGGCTGAGAATACAGATAAATTAAACCTGGGAGCCGTAGCTGATAATGTCAGAGAAGTTCTCCTGGTGGTTTCAGAAGGGATATTAACATTCTTTATTCCTTAAAAAAATGATAAGAAAAGACAATACAAAAGCCAACAGGAGAAGGATTATTTTCCTGTTTTTTTTATTTATTGCAGTTTTTGGCCTTATAGTTTACAGGCTGGTCAATATCCAGTTTGTGTTTGCTGACAAGTATAAGGTTGAAGCAGACTATCAGCATACCGGCGATTATATAATCAAATCCAAAAGGGGAAAAATATTGGACAGATCCGGTATAGAGCTTGCATCAAGTCTTGTGGAAAAAACAATTACCGCTAACCCCAAACTGATAAAAGATGAAGACTATGTTGCAGAAGTAATCGGAGAAATCCTTGGTATTGATAAGGAAAGAATAAAAGAAAAACTTTCTGACAAGGAAAGAGGTTTTGTATATATCGAGCGCAAGGTAGATGCATATATAGCTGATAAAATCAGTTCATATGGATTTGAAGGAATAGGAATAGAAGATGAATGTAAAAGATTCTATCCCCAGAATGAACTTGCAAGCCAGCTTATAGGATTTACAGATATAGATAATATCGGGCTCTCAGGCATAGAGCTTGGCTATGAAGAGCTTCTGAGAGGCATAGATGGTAAATACAGTGCAGAAAAAGATGTATTCGGAAAAATAATAGAAGCGGATGAAGAAAGCTATACTGCGCCCATATCGGGCTCTGATATAGTTCTTACAATTGATTCAGGGCTTCAGTTTTTTACTGAAAATGTGCTGGCACAGGCAGCTGAACAGTATAATGCACCAAGGGCGATATGTGTGGTGATGAATCCCGGAACCGGTGAGATATATTCAATGGCTCAGTATCCTACATTTGATTTAAACAACTATTCGGATTACTCACAGGAGTTTTTTAGCAATTTAGGTGTTTCTTTTACTTATGAGCCGGGCTCAACGTTCAAGATTGTCAATATTTCCTCCGCAATAGACGGAGGTTTTGTAGGGCCGGATCAGTTATTTCATCTTTCTCCCACCATTAAAGTAGGGGACAGGATAATAAAAGAAACACACCGTACTTATGGAATAGATTATACTGTCGGAGATATCATAAAGTATTCAAGCAATATCGGAGCAGTGACTGTTGCTCTGGCCATGGGAAGTGAAAATTATTATAACAGCATTATTAAATTTGGATTCGGAAATAAAACAGGTTTAAATATTCCCGGAGAAGAAAAAGGCATAATAGCCGATTACAAAGCCTGGCCTGCATCAACAATAGGAGCTATTGCAATCGGCCAGAGTATTTCCGTAACTCCCATTCAGCTCTTGAGGGCGGCAAGCGTAATTGCAAACGGAGGATACCTTGTCAACCCCTATATAGTGAAAGAAATTCACCAGAACAATGGGAATATTGAAAAAACCATTCCGGATGAAGGAATAAGGATAATAAGCAGTCTGGCAGCCGACAGTGTCAAAAAAATGATGCTTCAGGTTGTAGAAAGCGGGACGGGAAAACGTGCAGCAATAGAAGACGTTCTGGTATGCGGCAAAACAGGGACAGCACAAAAAGCTAATAAAAGCGGTATAGGATACAGCGAAGGAAGAGTAATTACCTCTTTCATAGGTTTTGCACCATATGATGATCCCAGGATTGCATGTGTTGTAATAATTGATGAACCGCAGGGCAATGAAGAAGAAATCTGGGGCGGAACAGTAGCTGCCCCTCTTTTTGCGGAAATAGTTGAGTTTGCACTTAAAAAAGTAAACTGATACAGATATATTTTAAAATCTTCTTCTTATTTATTTTTATTTCTGATGGAACTATTATTTTAGTTAATATATAATTTTTGTCTTTAAGGAACTGGTTTTAAAAATGGACTTAAAAGAAATAATTAAAGGTTTAGATTATGTTGAAATTATCGGAGATACCGGTAAAGATATTTCAGACATAACTTTCAATTCCAAAACTGCAGTGCAGGATTCTCTTTTTATAGCTGTTCCGGGTTTTAAGAGAGATGGAAAGGATTATGTCAGTGATGCAGTAGAAAACGGAGCAGTAGCTGTAATTTCAAGCAGCAGGACTGATAAAATCCCCGGCATAACCCAGATAATTGTAGAGGAACCAAGGCCGGCTCTTGCTTGTGTCAGCAATAACTTTTTCAACAGGCCATCCGGGAAATTAAAGATTACAGGCATAACAGGAACTAATGGAAAAACAACCACAACTTTTCTTGTCAATTCCATGCTCAGATCAGCTTTATCAGACACCTCTTTTATAACAACCATAATGTCCGGGATATTAAACGAGTGTGCAATATTTGACAGAACGACACCGGAGTCTCCTGAGCTGAACAGATTCTTTAAAAACAGTGTTGAAAAAGGTGTTACCCATGCGATTATGGAAGTTTCTTCACATGCAGTTGACCTGCATAGAATTGATTTCATAGATTTTGAAACATTTGTTTTTACTAATCTGACCCAGGATCATCTTGATTATCATAAGAATATGGAAAACTACTTCAATGCAAAAAAGAAATTATTCATAAAAGAGTATAGAGACATTTTTAAATGCAAAAATGCTGTTATCAATATAGATGATTTTTATGGCAGGATTCTTTGCAAAGAGACTGATCTTGAAACTATCACTTATTCAGCAAAGACAAAGGAGGCAGACCTTTATGCCGATGATATCATTTGCGATACTTCCGGAATAAAAATGAATATTATATTTAGAGGGAAGAGACTGACAGATATTTCTTCTCCTCTTTCCGGTTACTTTAATGTTTATAATATACTTGCTGCAGCAGGAGCGGCAATATCTCTGGGGCTTGACAGTATAAATATAAAAGAAGGCGTCCAAACCGATAATGCCATATCCGGAAGATTTGAAAAAATAAATGGTATTGATGATTTCACGGTAATAGTTGATTATGCACACACACCAGATGGTCTGGAAAATGTTCTGCTGACAGCAAAATCGCTGCTTAAAGACGGCTCCAGGCTGATATCTGTTTTTGGATGCGGCGGAGACAGAGACAAAGGCAAAAGACCGAAAATGGGAAAAATAGCAGGAGATATATCAGATTATATATTCATAACCTCAGATAACCCCAGGTCTGAAGAGCCGGAATCAATTATAAAAATGATAGAAGAAGGTGTCATGGAAACAGGCAACCGGAACTATATAAAGATTCCTGACAGGAGAAAAGCTATCCTGGAAGCTCTGGAAACAGCACAAAAAGATGATATTGTCATTATTGCCGGAAAAGGCCATGAGGATTATCAGGAATTTTCCGGACACAGAATTCATTTCAGTGACCAGGAAGTTGTCAGGGAATGGAATAAAAAAAGAGGCGCTGAGTAAAACCATGGAAAAGATCAGTATAAATGACTTGATTGTCTGGACAGGTTCCCTGCCCGTTCTTTTAAAATCGGGAACAATAAATAATTTTTCTACTGACAGTAGAACCATAAAAAAAAATGATTTCCTTATCCCCCTGAAAGGAGCAAATTTTGACGGGCACAGATTTATTGCGGATTCAATTGACAGAGGGATTTCAGGTTTTGTATTTGAAAAAAATAATGAGTATGCTCTTGATGCATTAAAAAAAGCAAAAGAAAGCAGGATGAAATTATCAGTACTTGAATGTGGAGACACGCTTTCATTTTTAATGAATGCCGCCAAAGGTTACATGCAGAGATATTCTCCTGTTTCCATTGGAATTACAGGCAGTGTTGGAAAAACGACAACCAAAAATTTTGTTGCAGGTATTTTAAAAAATTGCGGTAAAACAGTTTATTCGGAAAAAAGTTTTAATAATGAGATAGGAATTCCAAAAACCGTTTTTGGAACTGACAGCACAACACAATATTTCATAGCTGAAATCGGGATGAGAGCAAGGGGTCAGGTAAGAGAGCTTTCTTCCATCTGTAATATAAAATACGGGATTATAACAAAGACAGGCCCTTCCCATCTGGAATTTTTTGAAAATGTTGAAGAGATTGCCAAATCAAAATCAGAGATATCGGAAACCATCGGAAAAAATAACGGAATGCTTTTTTTAAACGGAGACGATGAGTATTTTCATATTCTGAAGAAGTACTCCGAATGCCAGATAGCTGAATGCGGAGGAAAAAAAGAGTATAAATATAATTTTTCAAATATTTCTGCTGATGAAAATGCATGCTATGGATTTGATTTTAATTTCTTCAGTAAAAAAATCACAGATATAAAATTATCTATTCCCGGGTTCCATAATGTTTATAATGCTGTTCTTGCTGCTGCAATCTCTTTTGAATTAGGTGTGGATCAAAAAATAATAAAAGAATCGATAGAAGAAACTTCTGCAGCTGATTGCAGGATGGAGATAATAAGGGAAAACGGAAAGTATGTAATAAATGATTGCTATAATGCCAATCCTGTTTCTTTCAAAAGCGCTATAGATACATTGAAAATTATTGCCGAAACAAAGAAAGCCAGAAGTATTGCGGTGATAGGCGACATGTTGGAGCTTGGCAGGGAATCGGAAAAATATCATGAAGATCTGGGCAGGTATTTATTGCGCAGCGGTATAAATATTTTAATCGCACTGGGTGATAAATCAAAAAGAGCATACGATATCTATAATGAGGAAAAAAATAGTTCTGCCGGATGTTACTATTTCAAAGATAAGAATTCTTTAATAAAATCTGTTAAAGATATAATTGAAAAGGGAGATATTGTACTCATAAAAGGGTCACGCGGAAATTTAATGGAAGATATTATCAAATATATTTAAATAAAAAAAATGAACTGGATATTTTTATCGGTAACTATAAGCGGTATTTTTTCTGTGTTAATTACAATTGCTCTTATACGGATACAGAAGAAAAGAAATGTCGGGAAGAGCATAAGATCAGATGGTCCGCAGTCTCATTCCGTAAAAGCGGGGACGCCCACCATGGGAGGAATTGCTTTTATTGTTTCCAGCACTCTTTCATTTGTGGTGGTAACGCTGTTAAAATATTACCGCCATCTTGAATTCAGCATAGAGGGAATTTTTCTTTTAAGTATTTTTATCTTATCCGGGTTAATCGGTTTTATTGACGATTTCATAGGTTTCAGAAAAAAAAGAAATCTTGGTCTCAGGGGATGGGTAAAAATTGGGCTGCTTCTTTTAGTTTGTATTTATTTTATATTATTTCTAAAGTTTGTCCTTGATTTTCCCACTACTATATCGATACCTTTCACAAATAAGGTCTTTGATATCGGTAACTGGTATTATCTTATTGTGGCACTTATTATTATAAGCACTACAAATGCGGTTAATCTTACTGATGGACTTGATGGACTTGCTGCAGGAACATCCAGTATTGTGCTTGCGGCTTTTATCTTCATAGCTTTCCTGGAATGGACTGTTTTTAATATCGAATCTGCAATTGATATTGCAGTTATCTGCGGTGGAACAATTGCTGCCTGTATAGGTTTTTTATGGTGGAATACTTCACCCGCGGAAATATTTATGGGTGATACCGGCTCTTTTGCGCTTGGGGGGCTTATCGGTGCAGTAGCCATCCTTCTGAAGCAGGAAATTCTTCTGATAATTATCGGCGGCATATTTATCATAGAGGCTCTTTCGGTCATAATTCAGGTTTTGTTTTTCAAGATATTTAAAAGAAGAGTTTTTAAAATGGCTCCGATACATCATCACTTTGAGCTGCTTGGCTGGCCTGAAATAAAAGTGATAACCCGGTTCTGGCTGGTCTGCTTCCTGTTTGCTGCTGCCGGATTCTCCGTATATTATATTAAATTTATTAACTGACAATAATATGAAAAAAAAAGACAAGCTGATTGATGGTATAGAAAAGAAAAATATTCTTGTACTTGGCCTTGGCAAAAGCGGATTATCTGTCCTGGAAAAAATAAGTCCTCTTTGTAAAAAGATAAAAGCTGTTGACACAAATCCGGACTATGTAAAGTCCGAAAGCCTGAACAGACTGGAAAAACAAACTGATATTGAATTATATCTGGGAAGACTTGATTTTTCTCCGGAAGATCTGCTTAAAAATACGGATATTATCATAGTCAGTCCGGGCGTTCCGTCGGGGCACGAACTTGTCAAATCAGCTGAAAAAAGAAAAATTCCTGTTATAAGCGAAATTGAATTTGCATGGCAGCTTATGAGTGAAAATCAGAAGAGAAACACCGTTGCTGTAACCGGAACAAATGGCAAAACAACGCTTACTTCATTTCTCGGTCTGGTTTTTAATAATGCGGGAAGAAAAGCTGTTACATGCGGAAATATTGGCAATCCGCTTATTGATACTTTTAATTTCAAATACCGGTATCATGAAACCGACACCTATGTTGAAGAGGATGAAATAATAAGAATAATAGAAATTTCCAGTTTTCAGCTGGAAAATATCATAAGTTTCAGTCCTTTTTGTTCAATTATATTAAACATTACCGAAGATCATATTGACAGGCACAGATCAATGATAAATTATGCAGAAACCAAATTCAATATTTCCAGATTCCAAAGCGAAAAAGATTACCTTATCTTAAATATTGATGACGGTTATACTGTGAAGATGATTGAAAGCAGTAATTTCAGGAGCATAAAATCAAAAAAAATTTATTTTTCTCTTGAAAGGAATAAAAACTCTGACTTGTTTAGCAAAGATGAAATTCTTTTCTATGATTTTGGAAGAAAAAAAGGAAGCATAAATATTTCAGAAAGAAAACTGATAGGTTCACACAATATATCAAATCTCCTGGCAGGATTGGGCGCATTAAAGATTTTTGAAATAGAAGATAGGTATATAGAGGAATCAGTAAAAGATTTCAACCCTCTGCCACACAGACTGGAATTTGTAGGCGAAGTAAACGGAATAAAATGTTTTAACGACTCCAAAGCTACCAATCCTGATGCCACATTAAAAGCTCTTGAGAATTTTCCTGAAGGCATAACACTGATTCTCGGCGGACTTGACAAAGGTATGGATTTTTCAAGCCTTATGCCGGTTTTAAGGAAAAAAGCCAGAAATATTATTCTTATAGGTGCCTGCAGATTCAGATTATCCGAGATGCTTGACTCTGATAAAGATTCTTTTAATTCAGTTATAATTTCTAACAGTTTTGAAGAAGCTGTTAGAAAAGGTATTGAAGTCTCAGAAAAAGGAAGCTATTTTATTCTTTCACCTTCATGCGCAAGCATGGATATGTTCAGGGATTATAAGGACAGAGGTGAAAAATTCAGGGGAATCCTAAAGGAAATAAAAAATCAAACTCAGTCCGGTAGAAAAAATGTCTGATCATGATCTTGAAAATAAAAAAATAAAT
>DUQM01000015.1 GCA_012837825.1 Actinomycetota bacterium
TGGTCGGGGTGAGAGGATTTGAACCTCCGACCCCCTGCTCCCAAAGCAGGTGCGCTAAACCAAGCTGCGCTACACCCCGAAAAAACAAATAAGATGTAATATATCATATATTCTGAATATTTCAATCAGAACAAGTGCGGCATTTTATTGCCGCCAATAAGAAAATCATGGAGATTTGCCAAAGCTTTCCCCCTGTGGCTTATGCTGTTTTTTTCATCATCAGTCAGCTGAGCCATTGTTTTTTCAAATCCTTCAGGAATAAAAATACTGTCATATCCGAATCCGCCTTCTCCCTTTTCCTCAAACCCGATAGTGCCTTCACATATTCCACTGGTTTTAAAAATCAGTCCTTTTCTGCTGTCCCATAAAACCAGGCTGCAAACAAATCTTGCAGATCTGTTGTCGGAAGTTTTTGCATTTTCAAGCTCTTTTAATAATTTTAATCTGTTCGATCTGTCAGTAGCATTAACACCGCTGTATCTTGCTGAATAAACTCCGGGGTTGCCATTGAGAAAATCCACCTGAAGGCCTGAATCATCTGCAATTACGGACTTATTTAAAATTTCGGCAATTGTCTCTGCCTTGATAACCGCATTTTCTTCAAAAGTACTGCCATTTTCCATTATTTCAGGAATATCAGAAAAATCGTTCAGAGATTTAAAATAAATATCAGCATTCCTAAAAAAATGAATGATTTCTTTTACTTTGCCTTTATTTTTCGTGGCAATCACTATTTCCATTTTGATTCTCCAAAAAAATATTTATCAAAATCTGCAGTACCTGGAAGACGACTTTTATATATTTATTTTTTAAGAATAGCGTTTTTCTGTATCAGAAATAATTCTTCAATAGAGGATTCCGATAATTCCAGCATTTTCAAAAACTCTTCTTTTGAAAATGTATTGCATTCCGCTGTTGACTGTACTTCTATCAGCTGTCCTTTTGAATTCATGACTACATTCATATCGACATCTGCACTGCTGTCTTCAGAAAAACAGAGGTCCGTCATTATCTCTCCGTTTATTATTCCCACACTTATTGCCGCAACAAAATTCTCTACAGGCATTTCCTTTATTATGTTTTCGTTGACAAGATATCTGCAGCAGTCAAACAAAGCTACAAAACCTCCTGTTATGGAAGCACATCTGGTACCTCCGTCTGCTTCTATCACATCACAGTCCACCCATATTGTCCGTTCTCCAAGTTTGCCAAAATCAACAGCAGCCCTGAGAGACCTTCCGATCAGGCGCTGTATTTCATGGGTTCTTCCATTTATTCTTCCTGAAGTCTGCGGCCTTATTATCCTGACCTGCGTAGATCTCGGAATCATGTCATATTCAGCGGTTACCCAGCCAAGTCCTTTGTTTTTTTGAAAAGGCGGCACTTTTTCTTCTACCGTTGCTGTACATATTACTCTGGTTTTTCCAAACTCTATAAGAACAGAACCTTCTGCATAAGATATGTAATTTCTTGTTATTTTAATCTGCCTTATCTCATCATTTGCTCTTCCGTCAGCCCTTTTACCCATTTAAAATCCTTCCTGATGCTAATGACAATAATTATTTTTGCTTATACCGCATGATAAGTTTTAGCATACGGCCTTTCAGTCATATATCTATATCTGCATGAAAAACATCTCTGATTTTTTCGCCTAAAAAAATTTTTCCTGATTTGTAAAATGTATCTTTATCTGCAGTAGCATAAAATTTTCTCTCAGGCTCATTGTCCTGATTGTTTAAAATATTATTTTTCCTAAGAGTTTTTTCAACATCCTTGGCTGTTTCAACTGCGGAACTGATTACTTTTATTTCACTGCTGCAGCAATCTTTTATATTGTTTTCTATAAGCGGAAAATGGGTGCATCCGAGAAGAAGCACGTCAACAGACTCAATGAAAAGAGGGTCAAGGTATTCACAGATTGTTTTTTCAAGGCTGTTGCCTGCAAGTATCCCTTTTTCCACATAATCCACCAGGAGAGGCGCAGGATTTGAAAATACTTTTATTTCTTTATCGATTTTTTTTATGGCTTTATCATAAGCCATGCTTTCGACAGTTCCCTTTGTCGCAATCACTCCGACTCTTTTTGATTCTGTAGCGCTGACTGCGGCCCTTGCCCCCGGTTCAATAACACCGATTACAGGAACGCAGGTTTCTTTCTGAATATCACTTAATGCAGCGGCTGTGGAAGTATTGCAGGCAATCACTATCATCTTTACATTTTCCGAAAGCAGAAACTTTGCTATCTTCAAGGCAAAATATTTTACCTGATTTAATTCTCTTGGCCCGTATGGAAATCTGGCTGTATCTCCGAAATAAATGGTATTTTCATTTGGAACAAGCCTTATTATTTCTTTCAGGACGGTTATTCCTCCAAGCCCTGAATCAAAAATACCTATCGGTCTTAAATCCACAGATCGCTCACATTCAGTTATATGATTTTTATTATGTATTAAGAATTAAATCTTATTATGTATTAAAATCAAAGACAACTTTATTTTTTCAACCGGCATAGATAATGTATCCATCCGCCCTTATTCAGCTCTGCATCCTCATCAGTTTTTATACCGTTTACGGAATATGTCTTTATATCCTCAAATCCGGCCTCTGTCAGCTGTTTCAGCTGATATGCATAGGAAGAATAATAAATTTTTACTCTGCCGTTTAATGAGTTATCGGCCAGGATTCCATGGCCTTCTTTCCGGAGACTTCTTATCAGAGCAGTTATGTTTAACCTTTTATTCAATATGCGAAGCCTGAAAAAAAAATAAAAAGATTTGAAAAATAAAAATATATTCCTAAAAAAGCTGCCTTCATTTTTTTTAACAAGTTTTCTAAAGATATATGCAAATTTGAAAATATCATAAATGCCTTCCCAGTTAATATTGTGCGATGAAAAAGCAAAAAACCCATTATTTCGCAAGACTCTTTTTATTTCCTTTAAGGCAACCAGCCTTGATTGTTCATCGAAGCTGTCAATTCCGTTGTAACTGAAAAACACAAAGTCAAACATATCACCGGCAAATTTTTTCATATTCCTTACATCAACAACTTCAAAAATATTTCTTTTGCTGAACTTCCTGCGGCATTCTTCTATCATGTTCGGAGCATAGTCGGCACCGATATAACAGTTTACAAGCGGAAGAAAATATTTTGTGGTTCTGCCGGCACCTACTCCCATATCAAGCATGCTCATATCTTTAAGATAGAGTTTAAGGTCCTCAATAATGCTTTTCTCAGCTTTATCAAGATAATCTCTTGCAGCATAATCTGAGGTAATTTTTTTATGATTATATATTTTTTTATGTTCCATAAATTACAATATTAAAATCTTTTTATGCTTCTGCAATAGCAAGTTCAATAAGCTTGCCGATATCATTTTTTATATAGGAAGGACAGTTCATGTCTTTAACCCATAATGACAGCTCTTCAACAAATGGATTTATTTCTGAAAATGAAACAGCTCCTCTTGATGCTGCATCTATCATGGCTACCCTGCCCCTTATTGTGTTGTGTTCAAAGGGTTCTTTTAAATATGCAGGACTGTCATTCTTGCATAAATGGCATTTGACGCATAGAGATGAAAGTTTACTGATTTCAGAATACTTTTTCAATGCAGGGGAAATATCCATCGAGCCTTCCCTTATATCTATCACTTTCCCCGGGTTCAAAATATTGTCCGGGTCAAATGCCTCTTTTATTTTTCTCAGGTAATCTGCGGTTTGGGGTCTTATCTTGTCCTGGCTCCTTCCAAGAAAAAATCCTACGGCATGTTCCCCGCTGTAACATCCGCCTTCTTTCTCAACCCAGTCGTCAAATTCCCTTATAGCTTTTCTGGCTTTTATCTTTTCCTCTATATTATCCGGGACAATAAAACTTGGATGAAGATTGCCGTCTCCTGCATGTCCGTAAATTATAAGGTCAAGATTTTCTCTTTCCGCTATCTCTCTCATTTTTCTTATGCCTAGCGTAAGTTTGTCAAGAGGCAGAACGGGATCAAATTGAATTATTACAGGCTTGTTTTTATCAGCTTTTGCAAGAGCTCCCAGGGCGCTTCTTCTTTCAGTATAGAGCTCATCTGCCTTTACCGGATCATTGGTATAGACAAGTTCCAGAGGTTTTAATTTTTTCAACACTTCAACAAGCTTGTCTGCCTGCGCTTTTGACTCATTTTTTGAACCTGTAGTTTGAAAAAGAAGCAGCATATTTGAAGCTCCTTCATGAATACAGCTTAGAAGCCTTGAATCCATATATTCAAACGAATAAAGCTCGATGTGGTTTATGGCAATTTCTTCATGAATTTTCTGCAGGACTTCTTCATCAGGAAAACTGCATCTTATTGTCCATGTATCTTCAGCAAGATATTCGCATCTCAAAGTTATCTCCGTTATTACACCCATGGTTCCCTCGGAACCCAAAAACAATGATGTGATATCCGGTCCCGTACTCTGTTTTGTAAGAGGCGCCCCGGTGCAGAAAATATTACCTCTGCCATCTACAACTCTGAGAGAAAGAAGATAATTCTTAAAAGTCCCTTTTGACATTCCCCAGGTTCCTCCTGCCGCTTCAGCAATATTTGCCCCAAGAGTAGAAATTAAATGAGAGGCCGGGGCTACAGGAACTATCAGGCCATATTCTTTTAAATATTTATTAAGATCTGCACAGGTTATTCCCGGAGAAGCAACAACAGTTTTGCTTATTGTATCCACAGATTTAACGGAATTCATCCTCAGCAGATTCAGAAGAATACCTTTATGGGTTATGGCGCCTCCGGACAGTCCCGTTAGTCCGCCTGATGCAGTAACCGGGATTTTGTATTTACCTGCTATTTTAATGATACCGCTTACTTCCGATTCACTAAAAGGATATACGATTATGTCCGGTTTTGAACGATAAAGAGTAGCATCACCGAAAGTATATGCATGATACTGTGCCATATCAGGTGTAATTATGTATTCTTTACCGATTAATTCAGTCAGTTCTTTAATTAGTTTATTCAAAACTATCCCTTTCTGGAAATTTTTTAAGCTATTATATTAGCTATTCCCAAATAAGTTAAGAAGAGAAAAAAGAATTTAACATTTTGAGACAATAAAGGTTCGCGATTTTATCATGATGCCGGAACCGGAGATGTAAGTAGCCGTTGTAACCATTATTTCCCTGCAGAGAAAGACAATTAATGAACCGGCTTTCAGTCCTTTTAACAAGTTTGGCATTGGCGAAAAATATGAAAACAAGGACATGCTTCTGCTTATTTCAAAAGATGAGGGTTGGTGCAGACTGAAAATCGGGCCCGGGCTTAAAAAAAGAGAATACTCAGACTTTATTTTGCCAGCTTGCAATCAATCAACCAGCCTCCATGCCGATGAAATTCCCGGCTGACTGTTCTGATTATAGTATTTGGCAACATATTCCCTGCCTTCATATATAACTATATCGTTCTTATTATAAACATTAAAAGATCTCCACTCGTCTGTTATTTCCTGCCAGGGGCTGGTTATTAATCCCGGTTCGGCATTTGATGTCCAGCTTCTTGCAATAAAAGTACTCTCACCGAAAATTACCTCATCACCGGCATTATAAACATTAAAAGATCTCCACTCGTCTGTTATTTCCTGCCAGGGGCTGGTTATTAATCCCGGTTCGGCATTTAATGTCCAGTGCCTCGCGACATATACCTTTCCGTCATATATAACATAAGTGCCTTGGGTGTAACTTGTTGATGCATCCCATAAAGGATAATCAGGTAAAGTAGTCGTGGTTTCATCTGCAGTAGTTGTTGTAGTTGTTTCAGCAGTAGTTGTAGAAGTGTTTTCCGTGGTTGTAGTTGTTTCCATAGTTGAAGTAGTGGTTGTATTCCCTTGATTATTATGGCCCGGTTCATGATAAGTTCCTTCGGCTATCATCATCCCGTTTGAAAAAATTATGTCGTCTGCTGTATCGTAAGTTTTGTCTATCCCTCCGCTCACAAGGTTATATCTGCCATCAGAAAAACTATATCTGTAGTTTACTCCCCAGGCATCGTATGTCTTCATACCATAAATATATCCGTCTAATTCATCTGCAAGATTTTCAATATCAGAAACTGCAGGATAGGTAAGATTATCGCTTCCATATAATTCCAGGGCAATTGCAATACTGCTCATTTCAGCTTTGGTAGCAGATTCTTTTGCTCTGTTCTGAATGCGAAAATAGATCGGGACGGAAATTGAAGCAAGTATTGATAGTATTATAATAACTATTAAGAGTTCAACAAGTGTAAAACCATTTCTTTTAGAAATAATGTTTTTTGCCCTATTCATAATCTTTCACATATTTGAATGACATTATGAGATAAACTTTATACTCCTCACATTTTATAAAAAATATTAGCAAAATCAAATACCTGATTAATTATCACATGCTCTGCATCTTTTAACACATGTATTTCAGAATATGGAAAATCCCCTTTCTCAACTTGTTGTTTTGCGTCAAACATAACCCTTGGCAATTTCTTAAATGGAGGGGACAAATGTTTCTGCCCTATACCACTACGGACACCCCCCTCGTTTCGGTTTCCATAAACCGCAAGGCTTTGACTCCGGACGCCCGGCTACACCATTATGGAAGGGAGTGTCCTCAAATCTCCTGAAATAAACAAATAATCCGAGCCCATCTCCAATAGTTAAAATTTGGTTCGGATTATACTGGTTTGGTGCAAGTAAAGCATAATATATCATAAATCATGTTTTATTGATTATCTTATACTTGAAATGTTGACGACTTCTTTCATAACTTGGATGAATGCCTTTGCAGCACCGGTAAGCGGCCTGTCTTTTGAATATGCAATGATAACCCTGCGTGTATCAGCTTGATTGTTTAAAGAAAAGTATCGTGGCATTTCCAGAAATTTATTATACTTCGCAAGAACATCCGGTATGATGGTTACTCCTACTCCCGCGGCTGCTAATGCCTGCGCTGTCGCCATGCTGTCAGTTTGCAGAATTATTTTAGGTCTAAATCCGGCATGGTGACACAGATCAAAAAATGAAATCCTCAGCTTTTGTCCTTTTTTCATCACGATAAAGGATTCATCTTTTAAAAGTGAAAAATCAATAGATGGATATGGCGGAACCTGCTGACCGCTGATGTTCTGGCACAGAGCATGCTCCTGTGGCAAAACCAATAATATTTCTTCATCAAAAAGTTCTTCATAAATCAGATTGGGATATGTCAGAGGCAGTAAAACGATAGAGAAATCCGTAATACCGTTTACCGCACGTTCTTCAAGCTCTTCGGTTATTCCTTCTTCCAGACTAATGCTGATTCCGGGATAACGCTGTTTAAAGACGGGGAGTACATGGGTCAGCAGATACATGCTTCGGTAATTCGAACTGCCAATTGTGACATGTCCGCTCTTTAAATTAAAAAGATCATCTATGTGGTTTTTTCTTTGTTGACGGAGTCGGTGAATTTTTTGTTCCGTCTGCAAGTAGATTTCTCCCGCATCCGTAAGTCTTGCAGGCTTTGTATTACGTTCAAATATTTCAGTGCCCAAATCATTTTCTATCCGTTTTATGTATTGGCTTAATGATGGCTGCGCGATAAAGAGCCTCTTCGCTGCCTGAGAGATGCTTCCCTCCTCTAAAATTCTCTGTATATAATGTAAGGCGCGGTTTTCCATTTTCTTTATCCCTTCATCAATAACATAGGTATTGTACTATAAAAATTATAGTTATTAAAGTATTTGATCTATATTTAGGATCGATATACAATTATTATCAGGAAAAATGGAAAGTAATAGTAGAGGAGAATAAAATATTATGAGCTCAACTATGCAATGTGATAAATTCATTGATATTATGGCGAAATTTACAGCCTATGCGGGAAAACGCCTTCCCGATGACGTCATTGCAAAACTGAAAGAACTCAGGGCAAAAGAAGATACGCCTATGGCAAAAATCTTCTATGACGCAATGTTTGATGACTTGAAAATGGCGGATGAATTGGACAGACCGTGTTGTCAGGACACAGGCGTGATTCAATATTTTGTTCAGGCAGGTTCCCGCTTCCCACTGATTGATAAGATTGAAGATTGTCTGCGGGAAGCCGTAAAAAAGGCAACAATAGATGCCCCGCTGCGCCACAATGTCGTCGAAGTGTTTGATGAGAAGAATACCGGAAATAATGTGGGGACAAGGATTCCGTGGATTGACTGGGAAGTGGTTCCACACAGCGACGAGGTGAAAATTTATATGTATATGGCGGGGGGCGGATGTAGTCTCCCGGGAACAGCGAAGGTTTTAATGCCGCTGGAAGGATATGAGGGCATAGTCAAATTTGTGTTTGACCAAATCACGTCCTATGGAATCAATGCATGTCCTCCGCTTTTGGTCGGCATCGGCATTGCCGGATCTGTGGAAGTTGCAGCAAAGCTTTCAAAAAAAGCCTTGCTGCGTCCAATCGGAACTCATAACAGCAACCCGCGTGGTGCGGAATTGGAGACCATGATGGAGAAAGGGCTTAACGACATTGAAATTGGCCCGGGCGGCATAACGGGGAAGAATTCCGTTATGGGCGTGCATATTGAACAAGCCGGGCGTCACCCGGCGACAATAGCTGTCGGTTTGTCAACGGGATGTTGGGCACACAGAAGGGCGCTCATTAAAATAGATTCGGAACTCAATTATGAAATACTGTCACATAAAGGAGCGATATTATGAGTAAAAAAATATTGACTACTCCGATAAAAAATGACGACATCGAATCCATTGCAATCGGAGATATAATTTATTTAAACGGATGTTTAATTACAAGCCGGGACGATGTTCATCAGCGCCTGATTAAGCAAGGTAAATCGCTGCCCATTGATCTTTCCGGAAAAGCAATTTTTCATGCCGGCCCCATTATGAAGGAGAGACAAGGTGAGCCGGGTAAATACGACGTTATTTCCATCGGGCCAACGACCAGCATGCGGATGGAAAAGTATGAAAAGGAATTCATCGCGGAAACAGGCGTTAAACTGATTATCGGAAAAGGCGGAATGGGTGAAAAAACTGCCGAAGGCTGTAAAACCTATAAAGCGATTCATGCAGTATTTCCCGGCGGATGCGCTGTTCTTGCTGCAAGTCAGGTAGAAGAAGTGGAATCCGTTGAATGGTTGGATTTGGGTATGCCGGAGGCAATGTGGGTGATGCGTGTCAAAAACTTCGGCCCGTTGCTTGTTTCAATCGATACAAAAGGAAATAACCTTTTTGAAAACAATAAGAAACAGTTTAACGAAAAGAAAGCCCGGATCCTGCCTGAAATTTATAAACACGTTGATTATCTCGAATGATGATGTATTGAAGACTGTTGTTTCCCTTGCAACCCATGAAGATCAAATGGCAGAAAGAAAAAGTAAACAATTGTTGTTTTGTTTTGAAATTTAAGCGTTGTTGCCCTAAGTAAATCAAACCTGGAATTTGCTGTTCTGGCAAACCTGGATTTGTTTATTTCTGATATTTCTTTATTTCCGATATTTCTTTATTTTATCGGTATGAATTGTCAAAAGCTCTTTTTGAATATGTTTTTTCTTGTGCTGAATCTCTGACTTCATTCCAAAGAATGGATGCTGCTTTCAATTTATTGGAATAGCCTAAGCTACTTCATCACAAAATTTGTAGCCATCTAATAGCAGCTATGACTCGTTCTCTTCATTGAGTTCAGACTTCAAGACTGCCCTCGTTTAATAGAAAATCAAAGATGCTCATTACTAATACACCTTCTTCATTATACAAAGGAGCCAGTGCGTCTTTTGTAATGATAATCTTTTTAAAAGCATCCTGAACCATAAGCAGTGAACGCTGCTCCTGTTCTTTTTTTGCTTCGTTAGATAAGCGCAGCGCGGATTGAATATAATATCTTTTGCTTCCCAGGTTTGCCACAAAGTCTATTTCCAGGCTTACCCGCTCCGATTTCCCTGACGGAGTTCTCCTTCTCTGCTCCACTACGCCCACATCAACGGAATATCCTCTGCTTCTAAGTTCGTTATAAATAATGTTCTCCATAAGATGAGTTTCTTCAACTTGTCTGAAACCCAGTTTTGCATTTCTAAGCCCCACATCTTCAAAGTAATATTTGAGAGGTGTACCTATATATTTTCTTCCTTTTACATTATAACGCTGTGCTGCGCTTATTATAAAAGCATCTTCAAGATACCCTATGTACTGTCTGATCGTGTTTGCGCTGAACGAAGAATGTGATACGGACTTAAATGTTGCTTCTATCCTGGCCGGATTTGTATATGAGCCGATTGCGGAAGCAAGTATATTTAACAAATCGTCCAGTTCCTGCGTTTTTTCTATTCGGTTTCGCTCTATGATATCTTTTAAATATGTCTCCGCAAACAGATTCGTCAGGTATTGCATTTTCTGCGCTTCGGTTTTCATGGTTGAAACAAGCGGCAAACCGCCATATGTTGCATAATCTGTCCAACCATGATAAATATCACCCTTGTAGTTTTGCATAAATTCTTGGAAAGATAATGGAAAAATGTGAATCTCATCCCCCCTGCCACGAAATTCGGTAATAATGTCCTTTGAAAGAAAACGAGAATTGCTTCCGGTTACATAGATATCTGCATTCGGAATGTGCATGAGCGAATTCAGCACCTCTTCAAAGTCAATAAGCAGCTGAATTTCATCCAAAAAAATGTAATAGTTTTTCCTGTCTGCAATCAGCAAATCTATATATTTGAGGATTTCGTCCGGATTGCGATATCTTTTATTCCTTCTGTCATCTAAAGCAAGAGTTATTATGTGTGAATCGTCTATTCCGCTATCCAGTAAATATTGCTTGAAAATCTTAAAAATCAAAAAAGACTTGCCGCTTCTTCTGATTCCCGTAACAACTTTTACAAGCCCGTTATGCATACGGTTAATCAATGCGCTAAGATACCGTTCTCTCTGAATAATCACAGCTTGCCCTTTTTACTTTTTCCGGTACATGTACCGATTTTATTAAAAATAACTATAGCTGAATATAAAAAAAATACAAGTATGACTTTGCGTTTTTTCGGTACATTAACCACTTATAATAAAATCTTCTAAACTTATACCTGCTGGTCTCCTGTTGCAAATTTTTGTAAGATTCCGCACTTTCTTTCACTAATATAATTCATGATTTGATTTTTTACTCTAAAACAGGACAAAGTAAACGAATACCCGTAAAGCAAACCTTTACTCAAAAATCAAACAATTACCCCGCAAAGCAAGCCTTTGCTTTTAAGGCAGTCCGCCACAACACCCAAATAAGAAAACCCGCCCTGAAAAACAATTCCAAGCCGGATTGCTTTATGAGGCGTAAGACTTAAAATACCTTGAAATCAAGGAATTTTAGATAAAAAAAGCAGATTTTTCTATCAGAATCTGCTGTCTTGTCTGGTGGAGGCGGCGGGAATTGAACCCGCGTCCAAAGATATCGCCACTTAAACATCTACAAGCTTATTTCATATCTAAGTTTCGCTCCGGCAAATCATATGAACAATATCTGCCTTTGCTAGACTGCATTTATTTCCCTTTCCGGAAAAGCAGTCTTCTCCCGAAAAAGTATCCTGTTAATTGCGCCCTTTTAAAATCACAGGCATATCTTAAAGGACGTTAGCCGCTCTTATTAGGCAGCTAAAGCTAGTTCGCTATTATCTGCGTTTATTTTTATGTCCAGCTTTTTACGAGTCTCTGGAACTCGGCTTGCAATTTAAGCTCAATCTATCCCTGTCGAATCCAATACGCCCCCTTAAGGCAGTAGAAGATTATTCAAGTCAGATAAAGCACTGCATTGATATTATAGCATATGGGTACAAATGCTATTTAGCGATTAAAATTCTTCAGAGTCCGCTGTACTTCCCTTTCCTGAGCTTTTTTCTCAAGATCTTTGCGCTTGTCATATTTTAATTTTGCCTTTACCAGCGCAAGCTCTACTTTTGCCAGATGGCTGGCAAAATAAACGTTCAGGGGTACAAGAGTTGTGCTTTTATCATTAAGCTTACCGGAAAGCTTGCGTATCTGATTTTTATGCATCAGCAGTTTTCTTGTCCTGTAAGGTTGTGTCTCCTCTATTCTTGATTTGCTGTAGGGTGAAATATGCATATTATACAGGAGCAGTTCATCATTTTTTATTCTTGCATAACTATCCTTAAGATTAACTTTGTGCTCCCTCAGGGATTTTACTTCATTTCCTTTAAGGACAATTCCTGCCTCATATTTTTCTATAATAAAAAAATCATGAAAAGCTTTTTTGTTCTGTGCAACTATTTTTTTACTTTCTTCTTTTCTGTCTTTGCTCATTTTAATAATTTTTTCATTTCCTCGACAGCTTTGTCTTTCTGGGTATCTGTCTTTAAACCGGGATCCGGCAAAACTTTTATATCCGGTTCAATACCGGTTCCATCAATAGACTCACCAAGCGGGAGATAATACTTTGCTGTAGTAAACTTGATTCCGGATCCGTCAGAAAGCACATGAAGAGTCTGAACCGTTCCTTTGCCGAAACTTTTCATTCCCACAAGAACAGCCCGGTCGTGATCCTGAAGTGTCCCTGCGGTTAGTTCCGAAGCGCTTGCAGAATATTCATTTATAAGAACCACGAGAGGAATATCAGGATATTTTCCTTCCGTAGCATTATAGTCCCGACTTACCTCTTTTCCATCAACTCTTCCTGTGACCCTTACAATAAGCCTGTCTTTTTCAAGAAACAAATCGCAAAGCTTTACTGCATCATCAAGAACACCGCCAAGATTATTTCTGAAATCAAGAATGATTCCTTCAGCTCCATTGTTAATCATGCTATCTATTTCTTTTTCTACCTGTTCCGCCCCGCCCTCCTGGAAATCATAATACTGTATATAGGCAATATTTCCGTCAATCATTTCTGAAACAAAATTCGGAATCGTAAATGTGCCTCTTGTTATTGTGATTTCAAAGGTTTTTAATTCTGAAGGTCTGTAAAAAGTTATTCTGACATCTGTTCCCACAGGACCGGTTATTTTTGAAACCACTTCTTCAAGTGCAATTCTTTCCGCTTCTTCTCCGTTTACTTTCTTAATAAGATCTCCCTGTTTTATATCCAGGGAAGAAGACGGGCTATCGGGAATTACCTTTACTATTTCCACCTGTTCCCTATCATTAACAGTGACTATAACCCCGATTCCTCCGCTCATCACTCCCTTATACGATTCCATTATTTTTGCATACTGCTCTTTTGAAAAATACTCGGCGTGATTATCTTCAAGCTTTAACAGAATTCCCTGTATGGCTGCGGCTATAAGTTCATTTTTTGTTTTCGGATTAATGGCTTCTTTTAAAATCAGCTCTATTGCCTGTTCTATTGATTTGATACTTGCAGCAGTCTCCTGCTGTTCTCCTTTATCGCCGGTTATGTTGCTGCCTGTAATAATTTTTGCTGGAATTATTTCGCTTATCCTGGGAATTCTTATATTAAATTTGTAAGTAAAATCCAGCCCCAGTAAAAACCCTGTACCAAAAATAATTAGTGCCAGGATAAAGGATAATATAATTTTTAAAGCTTTAAATTTTTTCATCCCAAACTTTCTGCAAATTTTTATAGAGTTTCATGCTAACGCTTATCTTAAATTAAATTTTAGAAAACTTGAATTAACTTTTAAATAATTTTTTAAAGAATTGATTCAGATATCAGAGTATTATTTGAAGAGGAAGCACTATAAGGGTATTTTTTTAACCACCACCGGATAAAAAAGCTGAAAGATCCGGATCTGAAATACTGACTGATTTATCTTCTATAAATAACCCATGGGGTTCTGTGCGGCACCATTTATTCTTACTTCAAAATGAAGATGAGGACCGGTTGTCCAGCCTGTAGTTCCCACATATCCGATAACCTGGCCTCTTTTAACCATTTGTCCCTGCCCGACTGCAAAACTTGACATATGCGCATAGAAAGTTGCAAAACCGCCGCCATGATAAATAAGTATGGAGTAGCCATATCCACCGGAATAAGATGCCTGCAGCACTTCTCCTCCGTCAGCAGCAATTATAGGCGTTCCGCTTGGAGCTGCAAGATCTACGCCTGAATGAAATCTTGTTCCTCCAAATATCGGGTGTCTTCTGTTTCCAAAACCGGAAATAAGCTTTCCTGCCGTAGGCCATTGAAGTCTCCCGTTTGGAGCGCTTCCATATCTTAAAGATTCAAGTATTCTCTGGATCTCGGTTTCTTTTGCAGTAAGCTGGGCTTCCATTGCAATCAGGGCATTCTTGTCAGCTTTTGCGCTTGAAAGAAGACTTTTCTTTTCGTCCAGAATCCCGGATATTTCCGTTTTTTTCTGTTCGGCCTGTGTGACCAGTTTTTCAAGATTGGATTTTTGTTCATTCTGCTTTTTCTGAAGCTCCATTATGCTTTGCTGGACGCTTAAAGTTGCATTCTTCTTGTCTTTTATTTCTTCAATGATTACTGCATCCTGGTCAGCAAGAAGATTCATCAGTTTTAACTTGGATAAAAGCTCAGTAAAGCTCTGAGCCTTAAAAATAACATCAAGTATGTTTGTATTGCCATTTTTGTATATTGAAGCAACTCTGTTATTGAGTATAGTTGATTTTGCGTCAAGCTCCTTATTTATTTCAAGCAGTTCGCTTTCCTTGATTGCAAGATCTATGGTGGTTTTATCTATATTGCTTTTAACATCAGCAAGATTGGTGTTCAGATCATTTAACTGATCAAGACTTGAAAGCAGCTGGTCTTCAACTTTATTGACCTGACCAAGATATTCCTGCTCCTTTTTTTTTGCATCCTCTATTTTCTTCTTGGTTTCTTCTTTTTCCTTTTTTATCTGTTCAAGCTGATCTTCAAGAGAACCGCCGGACAAAGGAGCTACAGGAATTATCGTGAAGATAATAAGAACACATATAAAAATTGAAATTGCTACGATTAAATTGCTTCTTTTTTTCATAATCATAAATTATATTATACCCTCAAATATCTTCTTAATGCAAACCCGCTGCTGAGAAGGCCTATAAGAATTCCGACAACCATAATTGCAAGGTATATAAATATAATTACATTATTTGATCCGAGCAGTGCGAGATTCTTTATTCTCATCGTTTCAACAAGAGCAGTTTCACCCTTTATCAGAAGAAATCTGTTCAGGAAGTAAAGAAGCAGGACAGCAATTCCCCCGCCTACAAAACCTTCAAAAGATCCTTCAAAAAGGAAAGGAGCCCTTATATACCAGTTTGTTGCTCCAACAAGCTTCATTACCTCTATTTCTTTTCTTCTTGCATGTATGGAAAGTCTGATTGTGTTAAAAATAAGAACTATTGTAGCCAGAACCAGAATAATTATTATAAGCAAAGCAATGGTACCGGTGACTGCAGTTATTGAAAATAGTTTCCTGACATAATTCCTGCCATAGATGACTTCGTCGACCCCTTCAATATTTCCGCCATCCTTATCAACGAATCTTAAGGCAACCTGTTCTATTTTTTGCGGATCTTTCAGCCTTATTTCAAATGATGCCGGCAGCGGATTCCCCTGTATTTCTTTCAATATATCACTGCCTTCATATTGTGTTTTAAAGCGTTCAAGAGCCTGATCTTTTGAAATAAAGACCACTTCTTCGATTTCAGGCCATTCTTTGATTTCTTCCTCAATATAGGCTTTTAAATCATCTGATATATTGTCTTTAAGATAAACAGCAACCTCAACCTGATTTTCAATTGAATTCAAAACACTTTGTATGTCAAAAACAATTATGGAAAAAACCCCGACTATGAACAAAGTTATTGCAACGGTGGTAATGGCAGTGAATCCCATCAGAAAATTTCTTCTGAGACTTAAAAAAGTCTCACCGAAAATATGTTTTGGTCGAAATACCAGGCTCAAGATCCGTATACTCCTCTTCTCTGATCTCTTATAATTATTCCATCTTCAAGTTCAACTACTCTTCTTCTCATTGAATTTACTATCGATTTCTCATGTGTCGCCATAACTACAGTTGTGCCTATAAGATTAATTCTTGAAAGCAGCTTCATTATTCCTTCGGAGGTTGCAGGATCAAGGTTTCCTGTCGGCTCGTCGGCAAGAAGTATCGGTGGCCTGTTTACAAAAGCCCTTGCAATACAGACTCTCTGCTGTTCGCCACCGGAAAGCTGATGTGGAAGTGAATCCATTTTGTTATATAATCCCACAAGTTTTAATACCTGGGGCACCTGAGCTCTGATTATATAATTCGGTTTTCCGATTACTTCAAGCGCAAATGCAATATTGTCAAATACTGTTCTGTCAGAAAGAAGCTTGTAGTCCTGAAAAATACATCCGATATTTCTTCTGAGCTGGGGGATTCTGTTGTTTTTCAGATTACATATGTTTCTTCCGGCAATAAATATTGTTCCGCTTGTGACAGAGATCTCTTTTGTAAGAACTTTTATAAATGTTGATTTCCCTGAACCGCTTGGCCCTACCATAAAAACGAATTCGCCTTTTTTGATAACAAGATTTATATCTCTGAGTGCAGCAGAATTATTTTCATATATTTTGTTTACGTTTCTAAATTCAATCATATTCATAGTCAAAAACCCTGCTGGATATAGCTGAAAAAATTGTCCAAAAATTCTAAAAAGGATATTAACATAATGAAATTATATAGTCCATAAAATTAGTTTTGTTTTATATTTTTTTCAAGATAAGATTTTATAAACACATCAATATCTCCATCAAGAACTGAATTTACATCACCGATCTCTGTATTGGTTCTGTGATCTTTGATCATCTGATACGGCTGAAGGACATAGCTCCTGATCTGGCTTCCCCATCCTATGTCTTTCTTTTCCCCTCTTATTCCTTCTATTTCATCCATCTTCTTTTTCATCTCAGTCTCATACAGTTTTGATCGGAGTATTTTCATTGCGGTTTCCCTGTTCATCAGCTGAGATCTTTCATTCTGACAGGAAACAATCACTCCTGAAGGGATATGAGTTATCCTTACTGCCGAGTCTGTGACATTTACATGCTGACCTCCTGCACCGGTAGAGCGATAGGTATCTATTTTTAAATCGTCTTTGTTTATCTCAAGTTCAATGCTATCTTCAATAAGCGGTATTACATCAACTGCGGCAAAAGAAGTGTGTCTCCTTTTTGAAGAATCAAAGGGACTTATCCTTACAAGCCTGTGAACGCCTTTTTCTGACTTCAAAAGACCATAGGCATTGCTCCCGGAAACGGTAAAAGTGACATTCTTGATTCCGGCTTCTTCACCGGGCAGATAATCTGTTATTTTATAGCTGAGCTTCTTTTTTTCAATCCACTTTGTATACATCCTTAGAAGCATTTCCACCCAGTCATGCGATTCCGTCCCCCCGGCACCGGGATGAATATTGACTATTGCAGGATTATTATCATAAGGCTCGCTTAAAAGTAATTTTTCCTCAGTCAGACTTATGAGGTTGTTTAGCTCAGCGATATTTGCATAAAGCTCATTTTTAATTGCGCTGTCATCTTCAACATTCAGTATACTTGCAGCAACTGCTGCTTCCTCAAGCTTGTCATGCATCTTATTATAAAGTTCAACATCATCCTTAAGACTGTTAATCTTCTGCATTAGATCCTGGGCTTTTTCATAATCATCCCAGAAGCCATCTTTTGCAGCAATCTGATTAAGGTCGTTTATCCTGGTTTTCTTATCTTCTATTTCAAAGACAGCCTTTCAGATATTCAACTTTTTCTTCAAGCTCTTTTATTAATTCCTCGTGCCGGGCTTCTTCATTTTTTAATTCATTCATTTACTGACCTTTTAATTTTTTTAAAGATTTGCACCGCAACATTTTTTGTATTTTTTCCCGCTTCCGCAGGGGCAGGGATCATTTCTGCCTACTTTTCCTTCAGCTTTTACAGGTTCTTTTTTTGAAGGAGTACTGTCTCCGGGTCCGCTTGCAGTGACATTTCTATATTGCTTCTCATGTTCCTTTTCCTGTTCCTGCCCTGTGTATATTCTTGCATTATACAGTAATCTTACCGTGTCGCTCTTTATTTCTTCTATCATATCCTTGAATAAATGAAAAGATTCATGCTTGTATTCAATAAGAGGATCATGCTGGCCGTATGATCTTAACCCTATCCCTTCCTTTAGGTAGTCCATTTCCAGCAGATGATCTCTCCATCTATTGTCTATAACTGTAAGAATGACTATTCTCTTAAGCTGCTTCATTATTTCAGGCCCGAATTCTTCTTCTCTTGATTTTAAAAGAAGCAAAGCTCTTTCGAGAATTTCTTCCTTTAGCTGATTTCTGCTAACCTTTCCTGAAGCCAGTTTTTCTTTTTCAATAATACCTTCTGAGACATCCTTGCCGAATAAATTTATTAAATGATTTTTGTATTCATCTATATCCCATTCTTCATAGTAAGTATTCTGGTCAAGGTATTTGTCAAAGATCCGGCTTATTATATCTCTTATCATTTCGTTTGAAGAATCATCAAGATCCTGTTCCAGAAGAGCTTTTTTCCGTCTTTCATATATTACTTCTCTCTGCTTGTTCATTACATCGTCATATTCCAGGACATGCTTTCTTGCTTCAAAATTTCTTGCTTCAACCTGTCTCTGGGCATTTTCAATTGAACGGTTTATTATAGGGTGAGCTATGGGCATGTCATCGGGAAAATTCATTCTTTCCATTAGAAAGCTTATCCTGTCAGAACCAAACAGCCTTAAAAGATCGTCTTTAAGGCTCAGGTAAAACTGGCTTGAACCAGGATCTCCCTGTCTTCCGCTTCTTCCTCTTAGCTGGTTATCGATTCTTCTGGATTCATGTCTTTCGGTTCCAAGAACATGCAGACCGCCAAGACCGACCACTCCTTCTCCAAGTATTATATCTGTTCCTCTTCCAGCCATATTGGTTGAAATAGTTACAGATCCCGGCTGGCCTGCCTTTGCAATTATTTCAGCTTCCTTTTCATGATATCTTGCATTCAGCACTTCGTGGGGAATTCCCTCTTTTTTTAACATTTCGCTTAGCAGCTCGGACTTTTCAATAGATATAGTCCCTACAAGCACCGGCTGTCCTTTGGCATATCTTTCCTTTATATCTTCAACCACTGCTTCAAACTTTGTCTGTTCAGTCTTATATATAAGATCCGGCATATCATCTCTTATCATAGGCATATTGGTAGGTATCACTGATGTTTCAAGCTTGTATATATGCCTGAATTCTTCCGCTTCCGTCAGTGCTGTTCCCGTCATGCCGGCAAGTTTTTCATACATCCTGAAGTAATTCTGTATGGTTATCGTTGCAAGCGTCTGGTTTTCTTCCTTGATTCTTACATTTTCTTTGGCTTCAATTGCCTGATGAAGACCCTCGCTGTAGCGTCTTCCGTCAAGAATACGTCCGGTAAACTCATCGACAATCAGCACTTCACCATCTTTGACAATATAATCGACATCTTTTTTAAACAAATGATAAGCTTTAAGAGCCTGGTTTAGGGCATGGATATAAAGATAATTGGAAGGATCGTATATATTTTTAATTCCTGTGATTTTCTCAACTTTTAAAACTCCTTCTTCGGTGATTGCAGCACTTTTCTGCTTTTCGTCAATTTCAAAATCAATATCTTCTTCCAGCCTTGGAACTATCCTTGCCATTTTTTTGTAAAGCTCTGTTGACTGGTAAGGAATTCCTGAGATAATTAAAGGAGTCCGGGCTTCATCTATAAGTATGCTGTCGACTTCATCAATAATGGCATAATGATGCTCTTTCTGCACCATCATTTCTTTGGAAGTCACCATATTATCTCTCAGGTAATCGAAACCGAATTCATTATTTGTGCCATAAACAACATCACACAGGTAGGCGCTTATCTTGTCTCTGTACTCCTGGCTGTTTTGCAGAAGTCCGACACTCATTCCAAGCATGCTGTATACTTTTCCCATCCATTCACTGTCTCTTTTGGCAAGATAATCATTTACGGTAACAATATGGCAGCTTTTGCCGGTAAAAGAATTAAGATATGCGGGAAGAGTAGCAACAAGAGTCTTGCCTTCACCTGTCTTCATTTCAGCTATTTTGCCTTCGAAAAGCACTATGCCTCCCAGAAGCTGTACATCAAAGTGTCTCATTCCCAGAACCCTCCTGGCAGCTTCCCTCGCTACAGCAAAAGCTTCAGGCATTATGCTTTCAAGTGTCTCGCCTTTTTCGTATCTAAGATGAAACTGTGCTTTTTTCCCCTTAATATCATAATCAGAAAGTCTGCCGGTCTCTTTTTCAAACTCGTTTATTCGGGAAATAATTGCATCATATCTTTTAATTGCCTTTCCCTGACCGGCCCTGAGCAGATTTTGTAGCTTAAACATAAAAATCACCAGACTTAAAAAGTCATTTATTTAAGATTGTGGTTCAATCAAACCGTAATTTGTGTCTTTTCTTTTATAGATAACTGATGTTTTTCCCGTATCGGCATTTACGAAAACGAAAAAATCATGTCCCAGAAGCTCCATCTGTAAAGAAGCTTCTTCAGGTGTCATGGGTTTTATTTCAAATCTTTTTATTTTAACTATTTCTTTCAGTTCATCTTCGGATACTTCCGCCTGCTGCAACGGGCCAATCTTTGTTTCCGCAGGCTTTCTGCTTTTCTGTATCATCTTGTTCTTATATCTTTTTATCTGTCTTTCAATTTTGCTTCCCACTTTGTCTATTGCTTCAAAGAAATCAGTACCTGAATCAGCAGCTCTTATAACAGCCCTCGGAGTAAATATTGTTACCTCAGCCTTATTATTTAAATTTATGCTAGGGTTTTTTTCCAGAGAGAATTCAATCTCTGTTTTCACAGTTTTGTCAACGAATTTTTCTATCCTGTTTTTTATTTTTTTCTCAGCATACTTTTTAATGTTATCCGGAAGATTCACATTTCTGCTTTTGATTACAAATTCCATTTTGTCCTCCTTATCATTTTAAACAGCCATTATATACTTAAAATAAAAAAATCACTTGATTATTTGGATTTTATTTTCATTTTATGCATTCACCCTTGCCAGTGTCATCACATAAACTTTATCGGCCATACATCTCTTCATTGCACATGCGACTTCATTTATAGTGCTGCCCGTTGTCACAACATCATCAATGAGTAAAATATTTTTTCTGTAATAAAGAAACGGATTCCTGGCCTTGAATACATTTTTCAAATTAAGAAGTCTTTCATTTTTATTTAACATCTGCTGCCTTGAGGTCTTTCTTATTTTTATTATATTATTCACAAATGGTATTTTTGTTAATTCAGAAAGCTTTGATGCCAGCAGTTCCATATGGCTTCTCTCCGTCTTTTTAAAACTATTTTCATGGCTGATATATGTTTCATCCTGTCCGATATTGAAATCCGGAACTGTTTCTATAAAATCAATATCTTCATCCGGAAAATGTTCGATAAGCATTTTTTTTAAAAGACGGGCAAGTTCTGAAGAAACTGAATATATTTTATTGTATTTGAAATTTATTATCGCTTTTCTGAGAATTCCTTCATATCTGCCAAAACTTCTTAATTTGTAGAAGCTGAATTCCTTTTCTTTGCAGAAGCTACACAAACTGTCGGATTTGCTTTCATGGGGCAGCAGGGAACCGCAGTAACTGCATAAGTTTCCATTTATTTTATCTATTTTTCTGATACAGTCAGCACAAATATAACCTGAACATAACTCCCCACAGTTCAGACAAGTCTGTGGAGAGAAAAAATTTTTATATAAATTAACTATAAAATTATAAAGACTCAATTTTTCTTTTTTAACAATACCTCTTAATTTCTCAAATCATAATACTCTTTATTTGCAAAATTACTCTTCACCGATTATCTTCTTATCTTTTTCTATTGTAACATTTGACATTATTTTTACGCTAGGATGTATTACAATACCATCTTCAATAACACTTTTTGAACCGATTACAGCATTTTCCAGTATTGATGCTCTGTTTTTTATCTTTGTATCGTATCCGATTATGGCTCCTATAAGAGAAGCATCTTTTCCGATATAGCCGCTTCCCCATTTTATGCCCCTGTACATAATTGCTCTTTCATCTATTACAGTATTATCTCCTATAATAATGGGCCCATAAAGTTTGGCACCTTTTTTTATTACACAGTTATTGCCGATAACAAGAGGAGGTATCACCACTACTTCTTCCTCTATCTTGCAATTTTTACCCAGCCATATTCCTTCATTGATCTGCACACCGGGTATATTTACTTTTACCCTGCCTTCAAGAGCATCAAAATTTCCCTGCTGATATTCTTCGAAACTTCCCACATCATTCCAGTATTGTGAGTGCTTGTATCCATAATAAGGTATGTTCTCCTCAAGCAGCCGGGGATACAGATCTCTTCCAAAATCATAAAAAGAACCCGGGGGGATATACCTGAATATATCAGGTTCAAAAACATAGATTCCACTGTTGGCAAGCTTGCTTTTTTCTTCTCCCATAAGCGGTTTTTCCTGAAACCCCATTATCCTGTTATTATTATCAAGCATAACCACGCCATATTGTGACGGATCCTCCACTTCCGTAAGAGCAAGTGTGCAGATGCCGCCTTTTTCTTTATGGAAAGCAAAAAGCTCCTTCAGATTGATATCAGTCAGAGCATCACCGCTAAGAATAAGAAATGCTTCATTTTCAAAAAAAGCTTCCACGTTTTTGACTCCTCCGGCAGTTCCAAGAAGCTCCGATTCATAAGAATATGTGATTTTCACACCCCATTTTGAGCCGTCTCCGAAATAATCTTTTATTGCCTCAGGATACCAGTGAAGATTGCAGACTATTTCAGTAAAATCATTTTCTCTGAGCAGCTCTATTATATGTTCCATTACAGGTTTGTTCACAATAGGAGCCATGGGTTTTGAAATAAGATCTGTAAGAGGTCTTAGCCTTGTACCAAGACCGGCAGCCAGAACCATTGCTTTATTTTTTGAAGCCATCTAAATCTCCCCTCGGATATTCTATATACTTATTTTACTGTAATTTTTAAAACAATCACAAAAATTACTTAAAAAGCTTTTTGATATTATTTTTAAACGGGCTTTTTATAACTGCCTTTTCTGTAATTATGGCAGTGATATTTCTGCACGGGGTAAAATCAAAAGAAGGATTTCTTACCGGCATAAACTCAGGGATTATTTTTTTTCCCATTACCTCTCTTATTTCATTACCGTCTCTTTCTTCAATCGGTATTTCGCTGCCTGAGGGGATATCAATATCTATTGTGGATACCGGGGCAGCAACAAAGAAAGGTATTTTAAAATGTCTTGCAAGAATAGAAATACCTAATGTGCCTATTTTGTTTGCTGAGTCTCCATTTGCAGCAATCCGATCCGCTCCTACCACAACCGCATCCACTTCATTTTTTGACATCATGTACGCAGCCATATTATCAGCAATTATAAAATAGGGTATTCCTTCTTCGTGAAGCTCCCAGGCAGTAAGCCTTGCCCCCTGAAGATAAGGCCTTGTTTCATCAACAACTATATTTTCTACCTGTTCTTTATCTGCAAGGCTTCTTATAACTCCTAAGGCCGTACCATATCCGGCAGTTGCAAGAGCCCCTGCATTGCAATGTGTAAGCACTTTAAATTTTTTCTTGTTTCCAAAGACATCCCTGAAGGCCTGAACCCCGTTTTCACCTATCATTTTATTGATTCTTATGTCTTCCTCTTCCATCTTTTCCGCTTCATCTACAAGCTTTCTTTGAATAACTTCAATTTTTTCACCCTGTAAGCCATCAATGACTTTTTGCATTCTCTTTAAAGCCCAGAAAAGGTTGACGGCAGTCGGTCTTGAGCTTTCTATTCTTGCTATCGCCTTTTTTAAAAAGACGTTAAAATCTGTTTCAGAATTTCCAAAATACTGATTTGCTGCAATAGCAACTCCGTAAGCAGCAGTAACGCCTATGGCAGGCGCCCCTCTTACCACCATATCTTTAATTGCAAGGTATATTTTTTCATATGAATCACAGTCCACATATTCTACAACAAGCGGAAGCTTTCTCTGATCAACAAGCTTTAAAGACTTCCCGTCCCATATCAGTGTCATTACATTGCCATCTTTCAATGTTTCATCTCCTCTTTAAGTACCGAGATGCCATGAAGAAAGATATTCTTCCTGCTCAGGAGTAAGTTTGTCTATTTCAATTCCCATACTATTTAATTTAAGTTTGGCAATATTTTTATCTATATCTTCAGGAACGGCATAAACTTTTTTCTCCAGACTTTTTCCCTCTTTGTTTAAACCGATAATATATTCTGCACTTAGCGCCTGATTGGCAAAACTCATATCCATAACGCTCGCAGGGTGTCCCTCTGCTGCTCCAAGATTTACAAGCCTGCCTTCTGCAAGAACATATATCCTTCTTCCGTCGTTCATAATATATTCCTGAACCATAGGCTTTAGAGTCCTTACCGATTTTGAATTTTTCTTCAGATAATTCAGATCTATTTCAGCGTCAAAATGTCCGGAATTTGCTACAATGGTTCTGTCTTTGCAGGCAGACAATATCGGTTCTCCAATTACATTTTTATTACCGGTCACTGAGAGAAATATGTCTCCGGTTTTTGCAGCTTCTGTATTTTTCATAACATTAAAGCCGTCCATTCTGGCTTCTATTGCTTTCAGTGGATTGATTTCAAGAACTACCACATCTGCTCCCATTCCCCTGGCTCTCATTGCAATGCCTCTGCCACACCATCCATAACCGACAACAACAAATTTTTTTCCGGCAAGCAGGACATTGGTTGCTCTTAAGATGCCGTCTATTGTGCTTTGCCCTGTACCATACCTGTTATCAAAAAAATGCTTTGTCTTTGCTTCATTGACGGCAATTATCGGATAAAGCAGCACATTATTTTTCTCCATGCTTCTCAATCTTATTACGCCCGTGGTTGTTTCTTCTGTTCCTCCCATTATATTTTCAATAAGATCCTTTCTTTTGCTGTGAAGCATTGAAACAAGATCTGCGCCATCATCCATTGTAATATTAGGTTTGGCATCAAGCACACTGTTTATGTGATCATAATAGACATTATTGCTTTCGCCCTTGATGGCATAAGTCAGTATCCCGTAATCAGACACAAGTGAAGCAGCCACATCATCCTGAGTGCTTAAAGGGTTTGATGCACACAGCCTTACATCTGCCCCTCCTGCCTTAAGAGCTATCATTAAATTTGCTGTTTCAGAAGTTACATGAAGGCATGCACTTATTTTTATCCCTTCAAGCGGTTTTTTTTTGCTGAACTCTTCTCTTATGCTTCTAAGCACCGGCATATCAGCTTCAGCCCACTGTATTCTCTCTTTACCTTCAGAAGCAAGGTTCTTATCTTTTATATCGTAATCCATTAACATCCTCCAATATGATTATCAAGAGTATAATGATATTATTTTATTCTTTATTTTTAAAGTTCCGCAAGTTTTGTTTTTAACGTATTTATTTTATCTATGGGAGTAGGATCAACTCCGTTCAGCAAGGCAAGGTAAACACTGGCAATGCCGCCAAGAAAAATAGTGCTGAGAACTTTTTCAATAGGTGTTTTTCCTTTAATATCAATTTCAATTGTATCTGCGAAATTATATTTTATCAGCTCTACTGTAATTTTTATTCTGGCATTTATTCTCTCCGGAGCCTCTTTATCAATAAAATAAATCAGCACAAATTCTTTCGTTATATTTTTTAATCTTTCCCATCCCACGGTTTCATTATGATTAAGTTCCGGAAATTCATTAAAGAATGCCGGTGTTTTGGAATTCTCATTTATCTGGCACTTCCACCTGTATGCTACCGGCGATAACTCGCTTTCAAAACTATATATTACCGGCAGAAAATTACCGATTCCTGCTGCCAGCTGTTTTGCCGGATTATCTTTAAAAGGAATGTTTCTGTTATACTCTTTTGCCAGGACATCAATTAGTTTAACGGCATCTCCTATTTCTTTTTCTGTAACTGATGACAAACCAATTTTGTTTAATACAACAAGCAGAGGTATCATCAGGTAGCCTGAAGCAGCTCTCGGCTGAAATCCTCCGGGAATTTTTATAATACATTTCCTTTTTTCCTGAGCAATTTTCTCAGCACTTCCTCCTGAGGAAATAAAAATAATTTCGCAATCTCTTTTTAATGCTTCTTCTGTTGCGGTAAGCGTTTCCTCAGTATTTCCGGAATAGCTTAGAGAAATTACAAGCCAGTCTCTGCTGACATATGCAGGCAGGCTATAACCCTTGATTACGACGATCGGAATTTCTGACCTGTTTATTAACAGACTTTTTATTATATCGCCTGTAAAACCTGAGCCGCCCATTCCAAGAAATGCAATGCCTGCAAAATTTCTTCCTCTTATGCCGGTAATATCAGCAGCAGCTCCAATTTTTTGTGCCTCAGCAAGCTGGTCTGCAAAATTTTCCTCTATAGCCAGCATATTCAGGGTATCAAGCTGTTTTATTTTC
This sequence comes from Actinomycetota bacterium, assembly GCA_012837825.1. NCBI lineage: Bacteria > Bacillati > Actinomycetota > Actinomycetota bacterium. The sequence goes on from DUQM01000015.1 coordinate 26,448, forward strand.
CCATCATCATCAAGAATATTCATACATTAATCTCCTTTGACTATCAGTCTTCCAAGAGCAAGTAGCCGCTTAAGTCTTTCTGAACTGAAACTTTCTGAATACACTCTTACAACTGCTTCTGTTCCGCTCGGCCTTATCATCAGCCAGCTTCCATCATTTAGGATATACTTGTATCCGTCTATCGTAACCACTTCACTGACACCTTCTTTTGCTATTATGTCCGGGATATCCTTATCAAGCCGGTTTCTTATATTATCTCTTTTCTCTGTTTCTGTTTCATAATCATTGCGGCCGTAAACAAAATACCCGTATTGCTTATATATTTCATCCAGGATTTCATTAAGAGTCTTTCCGTTTTTAACCATTATCTCCAGGAGTTTCAAACCCATCAGTATTCCGTCTCTTTCCGGAATATTCCCGTTTGTCCACAAACCTCCGCTTTCTTCTCCGCCCATGAGCACATCCTGCTTTAATATCTCCTCGCCTATATACTTAAAACCTACAGGCGTGATAAAAATATCCAGATTATTTTTCTGCGCCATCCTGTCTATTATTGAAGACGTGGTAACCGTTTTTACAACTCTTCCGTTTTTTCTGCCATTATTTATCAGATCATCCAGGACAATTGCAAATATATGATGGGAGCTTATAAAATTGCCTTTTTCTCCTATAGCCCCTATTCTGTCTGCATCTCCATCCACACATATTCCTACTTTCAGATTATTCTTTAAAACAAATTCTGATGCTTCATTCAGATTATCTCCAATAGGTTCAGGATTAATGCCGCCAAAAGAAGGATTGATCACATTATGGATCTCAAATATATTTCCGATATTGTATTTGTCAAAAAAAGTTCTGTACAAGCCCTGTGCTGCGCCATACATCGGATCAATTAAAAAACCGAAATCAATATTTTTTATGATATTCAAATCTATTATTCTTTCTATCTGCTGCCGGTACTTGTCCAGAAAGCCGGTTTTTATATAACTGTTACCGCCGGAAGCAGTATTTTTCTTAAGGCTGTTTATCGCCTCCTTAAAAGAACCGTCCGATAATCCTTTATTAACAATGTCTTCTATTTCATTTACTATATCCATGGTTGCAGATCCGCCAAAAGGGCCTTTTATTTTAAAGCCATTATATATGCACGGATTATGGCTTGCGGTAATCATTATTCCGAGATCTGCGTTTTCGGCAAGAACTGCGTTTGAAAGTACGGGAGTAGGAATAAAGGTATCAGACATCAGCGTCTCAATACCATTAAGCGAAAAAATCTCTGCAGCGCTTCTGGCAAAATAATCCGACAAAAATCTTGTATCATATCCGATGACCACTCTTGGGATTTTGTTTTTAAGATTTTTTTTATTTAAAAGATACCGGCTTATGCCATGGGCAATGTATTCAATTTTTTCCACAGTAAAATCTTTTGCTATAATTCCTCTGAACCCGTCGGTGCCGAATTTAATTACTTTTTCAGTCATCCTTAAATATCCTTATTTTAAAAACCCTTTAATTGATTATCTTTGACAGAATACCGGATCATCTTTTATTAAACTAATGAGCCGGCAGAGGCCCTGATCTATTTTCCGGCCAGTAATTTATAATCAGACTCAACCATCATTTCTACAAGCTGCTCAAAATTTACTTTTGGCTCCCATCTGAGGATTTCTTTTGCTTTGCTTGCATCACCTATAAGCAGATCAACTTCAGCAGGCCTGATAAATCTTTCATCTATTTTTACATATTTTTTCCAGTTCAGGTTAAGATGGCCAAACGCAATCTCTATCAGCTCCTGAACAGAATGGGTCTCGCCCATGGAAATAACATAATTATCAGGTTTGTCATGCTGGAGCATAAGCCACATAGCTTCAACATAATCTCCGGCAAATCCCCAATCTCTTTTTGCATCAAGATTTCCCATATATAATTTATCTGAAAGCCCAAGCTTTATCCTGGCTGCATTATATGTAACTTTTCTGGTTACAAATTCCAGACCTCTTCTCGGAGACTCATGGTTAAAGAGAATACCCGAACATGCAAAGATATCATAGCTTTCCCTGTAGTTTACGGTAATATAATGTCCGTATACTTTTGCAACGCCGTACGGACTTCTCGGATATAGAGGTGTGGTTTCTTTCTGGGGAACTTCCTGTACTTTTCCAAACATTTCCGAACTGGAAGCCTGATAAAATTTTATATCCTTATTGACATGTCTTATGGCTTCAAGAATCCTTGTTACGCCCAGTGCGGTAAATTCTCCTGTGAGAACAGGCTGATCCCAGGATGTGGGCACAAATGACTGTGCTGCAAGATTATATATCTCATCCGGAGCAGATTCCCTTACTGCACTGATAATCGAAAACTGATCCAGCAGATCAGCCTGGACAAGCTTTATCTTTTCTCTTATATGCTCTATCCTGCCAAAATTTTCAGAAGAAGATCTTCTTACCATCCCATATACTTCATATCCCTTTTCAAGAAGCAGCTCTGCCAGATAGGAACCGTCCTGGCCTGTTATTCCTGTTATTAATGCCCTCTTCAAAAAAGCCTCCCTAAAATAAAAAGAAAATGTTGTTAAATAATTTCAGAATCAAAAGAATATTTCTCCATCTTTGATTTTTGTGCCTACATTAATTTTGATATGGTTTTTTAAAATATTATTATTGCCGATTTCTGCATTATCGCCCACAACTGAATTGTTTTCTATAATAACTTTATCCCTGATAATGGCATTATATGAAATGATTGAATCCTTGATAATGCAGTTTTTCCCTATTTTTACACCATCAAACAACACACTGCCATTTATTGCGGAACCGGCGCCAATACTGCAATTATCTCCAATGACAGTAAGAGGACTTATTACGGCAGATTTATCAACATGGCAGTTATTTCCTATCACCAGAGGGCTTGAAAGCAGACTTTCTTTATGATAATCAGTATTTTCCCCGATTCTTATATGGCCGGCTATTTCCCTTTCCCGAAAATCAAATTTTACTCTTCCGTTAAGGATATCATGGTGAGCCTGAAGATATTTTGACGGCGTCCCCAAATCAAGCCAGTAAGCGTTTGAGACAAACCCAAATATCTTATACCCTATTTCAAGAGCATTGGGGAACAGGCCTCTTTCAAAAGAATAGTTATCATTCGGAGGGACAAGCTCCAGAAGGTTTCTTTCGATTATATATGTGCCCGCATTAATCAGATTTGTAGTTATTTCGTCCCAGCTTGGTTTTTCAAGAAACTTCTCCACCCTTCCATCCTCATCTATAGGCACCAGTCCGTAAGAAGTCGGATCTTCAACAGGTGTCAGGGCAATGGTTATATCTGATTTTTTATCCTTGTGAAACTTTATCATATCATTCAGATTTATTGCTGAAAGAACATCTCCGTTAAAAACCATAAAGCTGTCATTTTCAAGCAATCCCTCAAGATTTTTCACTGCCCCGCATGTGCCGAGAGGCTCCTCTTCCGTAATATAGCTTATATTTACACCCAGGTCTTCACCGTTTTTAAAATATTCCTCAAATACTTTAGGAAGGTATCCTATTGAAAGTATGATATCTTTTATTTCATATGATTTTATCCATGAAATAAAATTATGCATAAACGGCTTGTTGATAAGCGGAAGCATGGGTTTGGGATTTAAACAGGTCAGCGGTCTTATTCTTGTTCCGAAACCTCCGGCCAAAATAACAGCTTTCATACAATATTCCTCCAGTAATTCAAAATGTCTTTTAATGTTTCATTAATTGAGTATCCAGGCAACCATCCCGTATGCTCCTTTATTTTGCTATTATCTCCATACATAATTTTATTATCCACCGGCCTCAGCTTTGAGCTGTCAACTCTGACAGCGACGTTCTTTTCTTTGCTGAAAGAAATAAGGGTTTTCAGGATATCAGAAATTTTTATTTTTTCTCCTGAACATATATTATATACTTCCCCCGGCTTTCCCTTATTCATAATATAATAATATGCATTTACAACATCTCTGACATCAAGAAAATCCCGGCATGCTTCCAGATTGCCGACAAAAATCTCAGGCTTTCTTAATTTTTTTTCTATCTGGGCAATCTGTTTTGCAAAATCAGAACAAACAAAACCGATAGATTGTCCGGGGCCAATATGATTAAAGGAACGACTGACAAAAACAGGAATTTTGTAGCCCAGATAATAAGTAATCGAAAAAAAATCAAGAGCTGCTTTGCTTATTGCATAAGGATTAGTAGGATATATTCTGTCTTCCTCCTTAATGGGCATGGAAGGGTTTTCAGAAATTCCATACACTTCTGCGGTACAGACTGACAGAAACCTGCATTTATTATTATATTTTCTGATGCTTTCAAGAAGATTTACTCCCCCGAAAACATTATTTTTAAAAGTGTTTATCGGTTCTTTCCAGGAATTGCTGACAGATGCCTGTGCGGCAAGATGGTATACCTGGTCAGGAATAAAATCTCTGATCAGCTTATCCACATCATTTTCATCAGTAAGATCAATGTTGAAAAGTTCCGTATTATTTTTGTTTCCTTCAAATTTTTCAAAAAAATTGCCGGTGCTTATATCAACCCCGGCAATTACGGATGAGTTATCAATTTTCGATAAATGATTGGCAAGATATGTTCCTGCAAAACCATTTATACCTGTTATTAATATCTTCAAAATTTTTCCTTATATTGAATTGATAAAACATCCCGAAAATATTTTTAATAATTCTATATTTATTTCACTCATAAATCAAAAAAGTATGTGTTTTTAACTTATATTTTATCTTTTATTTCTTGTGCATTCTGTATTGCCTGATTTCCGGCATTTAACCCATGTCAGAAAAATTCTGAATCCCAGTATCGGCAAAACAAAGGGGATAAGGATTATTTTCCAGGACTTTTTATTAACCTTTAAGAAGAATCGGAGAGCACTTTTCTGCATCAGCTTCTGCACTTTAACAGGATTATTATCTCCGCTCTTGCCGATATGGTGAAGCACTTTTATGTCAGGGAAATAAATGACTTTATACCCTGATTGCCACATCCTGTAGCATAAATCCACATCTTCCACATACATAAAATATTTTTCATCAAAAAGGCCTGAGATATTAAGAGCCGCTTTTGATATTAGCATTGCCGAGCCGGAGACCCAGTCCGTTTCAAAACTTCTGCTCCTATCGGCATCTGACATCTTATAGTGTCTGGAAAACCTGTTGTCAGGGTTTATCAGGGAGAGGATATTATGGGCAGCAGCATTAATAAGTGATGGAAATTTCCGGCAGGAATACTGAACAGTACCGTCTGAATTTATTATTTTCGGGCCCAGGATGCCTATCTTGTCTGAGGGTATATCATTCTTTATATATCTCAGCACGTTTTCAATTGAGTTTTCAAAAATTTCTGTATCGCTGTTAAGTAAAAAGAAATAGTCTGCCGAAGAAGAAGAGATTGCCTGATTGTTTGCATAGGCAAATCCCATATTTTTATCATTCATGATACTTCTTATAAAAAAATGGTTTCTGCAGAATTCTTCAACAAGCCCTTTTGAGCCATCAGTAGAATTATTATCTACAATAATTATTTCGATAAGCTCCTTATCTTTTTCAGGTATAAATTTTATTACAGAGTCAATGCATTTTTGCAGATATTTTTTACTGTTATAGCTTGCAACTATTACGGCAAGCAGTATGCCGTCCGATGGCGGTGCTTCAGATTTAAAATACTTTTCCGGTTTGCCTGTTTCCATAATAATTCAGTATTATAAAAATTTAACAGTGAAAGTTTTATGATATTCTATCATAAAAAACAATTACTTTTTCCGTTAATCTTTAAAAGAAACACGTTTCTTTTATGAGTTTTTTATAATCCCTGACAGGCCGGTATTTATCTGTTTCCTTTTACGTGAAACTCTTTCAATGCCGGATGAAAGACAGTTTTTGATTTTTACATCTATGCTGTCACTACTGTCACTATATTTAATGACTTTTTTCCTGATTTTGTAAATGAAGTAATATAAAAAGTGCCTGATTTATTTTTCAACAGCCCGAAACCTCCCCGCAGGAGCACAGTGGGGATCACTAAATAAAAAAACCTTATGTGTCGGGACAGATACCGGCATCACAGGATTCAAATATGGTCTGTCTTAAAACCATGTTCTCTGCTGCTATCGGTAAACCTGTTCTATAATTCTGAAGACATTATCTTTTCCCAAATATTCTTTATTTCCTTTCCTGCGATGCTTTCCATGTCATCTACAGCAAAAGTATTGTTGGCAAGATTAAACGGTATTCTTTCATCATAAGGTATTTCCCCAATTATTTCAGTATTGGCAGAATTGCAGAACTTTATTATTTTCTGACGGTTATCCTCGTTTAAATCTTTCTTATTTATTACCACAAATGGTTTTATTCCAAAAAATTTAACGACATCATATATCTTTAAAAAATCACTAATCCCTGACAGTGTAGGCTCGATCATTATGACTGCAAGATCAACACCATTTAAGGAAGCTATCACTGAACAGCCTATCCCGGGCGCAGCGTCAATTATTATAAGGTCTTTGTTTTCCCTGTAGACAAGATCTTCCGCAATATTTCTTACAATCGTAACAAGCTTTCCTGAGTTTTCTGCCCCAGGATCAAGTCTTGCATGAACAAATTTTCCAAAAACTGTATCGGATATATAATATTCACCCTGCTTTTCTGCTTTAAGCCCGATTGCATCTGCCGGACAGATATATTCACAGACTCCGCAACCTTCACATTTTAAGGAATCGAATTTTATATCTGTAATAGAGTCGCTTATTGCATCAAATCTGCATAATTCCTCGCATCTGCCACAGTTTATGCACTCACTTTTAAGATATGCAACAGGACCCCCTATAAATTCCTGTGTCTTGAGAATATTGGGTTTTAATAATATATACAGATTGGAAGCATCCACATCTGCATCAACAGCCACATGGTTCTTTGCAAGTCTTATAAAATTTGAAGCAAGCGTAGTTTTTCCGGTTCCTCCCTTGCCGCTTATTATAGTCATTTGTTTCATCTGCCCACTTCCTCTTTTATTACATCGATTATTCCTAAAAACTTGTCTTTCATTTTCGGATCCCACTCAAGAAGAGAACCCCCTTTTGAATAAGTTTTTGCGATGTTTATATCATTGGGGATTTTTAAGAGTATTTTATATGAATTCTGTCTGCAGAAGTCTTCAAGCTCTTTGTTTCCGATCCCGTCACGATTTATGATAATTCCAAACTTTTTATCCAGGTTTTTAAGTATGTCGATAGATATCTTTAAATCACTCAGTCCGTACAAGGTAGGCTCTGTAACCAGTATGCAATAATCACAATTTTTAACAGCATTTACCATATTGCATGAATTTCCGGGAGGACTGTCAATTATAACAGTCTGGCTTCTGTCCAGCATCTTTTCAAGATCCCCCTGAATATTGGAAGTCCTCATGCTTTTTGGCTTTAGATTCCCCATAAAAAAATAAATGCCGGGACTTTTAAAACCCTTGCTTATTTCACCGACTTCAACATCTTTTTCCCTGACATAGCCCTCAGGGCCTACGAGTATGCACCCTCCGCATCCATGACAGAGTTCTTCAAAAAAAATATAATCCTCACCAATAGAAGCAATCGCATTAAAATGACAGAAGTCTGAGCATGCCTTGAAAGATACTCCTTCTTTTTTAATGAAATAAGGATATTTTACATATACTTTCTGATAATGATTGATATCCGGCTTCAGAAAAATATCAGAATTTGGTGCCTCAACATCAAAATCGTAAAAATTACAATATCCCAGAGACTGGGCAAGCGCTACAGAAACAGTAGTCTTTCCGGTTCCTCCTTTTCCGCTGGCAACTGAAATAATCACTTATAACCTCCGTTTTTACTCTTTACCCATACCGTAATGAGACTGCACACTGGGACCGGAAGCAGATGTTAGCTGGTTTGCTTTATACTTCGCTATTGCTTCTTTTATCGGTCCGCTTACACCTGTATATATTTTTATTTTTGCGCTTTCAAACACCCTGTAAGAATTAGGGCCGATATTTCCGGTTATTACTGCTTCCACACCTTTGGAAATGACTTCCTGTGCTGCCTGTATCCCTGCACCGCCCATTGCATTTCTGCTTGAATTTGAAATAAACTCATAATTCTCAGTACCGTCATCATAAATCAGAAAGAAAGGGCATCTTCCAAATCTTGGATCTACTGAAGAATCAATATTGTCACCTGTAGAAGATATACATATTTTCATTTTTACTCCTTAATTAAACTAATTTATTATTCTCTTGTCATAACAGTACCACATTTTGGACATTCGGTCTGACTGCATGGTACTCCTTGCTGATGGGGCACTTTCTCGCCACAGCTCGGGCATACACAGTAACCTCCGATACCGGCACCTCTGCCCATTCCGCCGCCTCTTCCTGAGTAAACTCCTCTTCCCAGACCTCTTCCTGTTCCGGGACCCTGTCCTGCAGGTCCTGTTCCGTCTCCTCTTGGCATTTCCCCTCCTTTTAACTGAATTGTTTTAATTTTAATCTTTTATTAATATATTTTATATTCTATTTTGATTCTTTTCTATCTTCAGATATTTTTCCTATACATCTTCTATGGGTTTTTTATGTATGATGGCATTCGCCTTTCTCAACACCCATGCCTTTTCCGCTTCCCGGCTCACAAACACTGTCCTTTTTTTCAAGTTCATTATTTATGTATGCCTTTACTACATCGTCGGAAACACCTTCAATACCAACATAGCATTCAATATTATACTGGCTGAAAAGCTCCCGCGCTCTCATCCCCATGCCACCTGTTATAATTAACTCAACTCCTTTATTTTTTAAAAACTCAGGAATAACTCCTACTTCATGGCCCGGATTATCTATTGCCTCTTTGCTTTTTACTTTTTTATCCTCAATATCGTAAATCGTAAACTGCGGACTTCTCCCAAAATGGGGGAAAACCATATTATTTTCAGTAGCTACAGCAATTTTCAAAACATCCTCCTTCAAATATTATTATTTTCTATCTTTTCATAAAAAATAATTTTATTTATTTTCCTGATTTTCGTTTTTTTCCAGTTCCGCCAGCCTGCTTTCAATGTCTGAAATCTGGCTTTTTAAAAACTCTGCCTGATCTTTTAAAAATGCCTTCTCATCTTCTGCTGCCCCAAATCGGGAAGCGCCCTGAAAAGGGTATGGTTCCGTTCCCCGGTATGAGCCTCGTGCAGGCATTCCTGCATTTGCCCTGTACCATCCGGGAAGACCTGTTGCATAATACATATTCCTGTAGCCTCTTCCTCTTCCGAAACCGCCTCCGAAAAATCCCGGACCTCTGAAAGCGCCTCTTCCGAATGCCGGATTGGCAAAACCGGGTACGGAGTACCCCGCACAATAGCCTGCTGCCTTTCCGGTCATCGGGCCCATTCCTGCCGGTCCTGTTCCGTCTCCTCTTGGCATAATAACACCTCCTGTAAATATTAGAAAATATAATTAAAATATAAATGAACTATGGTTCAATACTATATTAATGAACCATAGTTCATTTGTCAAGATTATATCTTTTTTTTTATAAAAAAATATTTTTTACTATCCGGCCGAAAATCCTCTCTTTGCAAAACATTTTTCAAGAGCAAAATAGCCTTTATTTATATAAGCAAATGTATCCAGTTTTTCAACAGAAACGGCATCATTTTCATCCAGAATATTTTCATCCATCATACAGCTTACAACTTCCCCGAAAATAATATTTCCTCCACCTATCTTTATGATATCTGCAACCCTGCATTCATAATTTATAGGACACTCTGCAATAAGCTTCGGCTTTATAACTGATGAATCAATTTTTGTAAGACAGGTTTTTTCAAATTTGTCGACCTGTTCACCGCTGTTTTGACCACAGAAATCAACTTTCTCAAGTATTGAGGAACATGGTATATTCAGACCGAATTCTTTTGTTTCATTTATAAGCCTGTAGGAATACTTTTCCCCTCCAATGGAAATCATGACAATCGGTGGAACTCTTGAAGCATTGCTTGTCCAGGCAATTGTAATAATATTATCATTTCCATCAGAGTCACAGCATGTAACAAGCGCTATGGGTTGTGGATAAATAATGTTTGAGGGTTGAATATTTTTCTTCATAAAAACTCCTGTCTGGTTTTTTGATAATCCGAATCAGTTCGAACGGTTTATTTTTTCCAAAATAATTAATTGATAACTTATGAACTATGGATCAATATGATTTATTATATTTTTATGCGGCAATTTACAGGAAAAAGATAAGTGGCTGCGCCTGATATTAAAATCTTCCCTGCCGCAATCTTCCACCACGGCCATGCCCATAACCAGAATTACACTTCTTAAGCATCTCTTCCATATTTTCTACATCATCTTCTTTGCAGCTTGGGCAGTTTTCTTCAATATCCAAACCCTTGTTCTGTTCATCTGCTTTCAGATCCCATTCATATCCACACTTCCTGCATCTGTAGGCATTATTAACAAAAACAAAACTGCCTCCCTCTATACGTATTGCATAACCGTTAACAATAGCGCTCCCTATCTTTTTATGCGCACTACCTAACAGTCTTGTAAAAGTAGGCCTTGAGATCTCCATACTTTTCGCTGATTCAAGATGATTTAAATTCTCAATATCAACAAGCCTGATTGCTTCATATTCATCAACAGTCAGATTTACCGATTCAAGTTTGGAAGCAGGTACCCCGGCAGGCTTAAAAAAATAAAATCTTGGCGGATAAAGAACTTTTCTCTTTTTTTTCGGCTTAACCATAACTTATTTAATATCCGGTTTTTATTTATACTAAATAAAATATTTATAAATTTTATAACTTATAACAGATTATCTGTTTTGTTTTATAAATATGTGATCGGTATTGCAAATAATGATATTTAAAAATAATTTTTATTTCCCGCTATTACTATTATAGTATCACACCCATTGATTAATTTCAGCTTATAGAACATGCCGGAACTCAATAATAAAAACCGGTCGGATTTATAATTTTTATGAATCCTTATATATAAAAAAGCCATAATAAATAACTGTAAATATAAATTTTAAGCATGGAAAAGATAATGAAGCTATTTAAATCCAAAAAAGGCATTATTTATTATGAATACTCTTCAGAAAATCCTGTGCATACAAAAAATTATTGAAAAATATCATTGTCTGATTTTATTTCATCATTTTTTGTATTATCTGGCTTGAAATAATATCAACCATCTCATCTATGCTGTTTCTTGATAAGGAGGAAGATAGCTTATTCCCTATGCTTCCCGGATCTATTTTGCAGTTTGCGGAATCGACGTACTGTCTGGTTTTAATTTCTACATATTCACAGAAAGGAATTATTTCCTTCGATGGTGAATATTCCATTTTTGTATGTGGAAAATATTTTAGAAGAAGATCTTCTGTCATTTTCCTCAGTTTATTTTTCACTTCAACCAGCTCATTGCCAAGCAAAGTGTTATAAGCCATTTTCGGAGGACCCATTTTTATTCCTCTTAAATCAAGAGCTTCCTTGAAACCCTGGGGGAAATTTACTGATTTCATTGTTCTTATGAATTCAAGAATTGCAAACTGAAGCTCAAGAGCGCGGGAATGGTTCCCGTTTAAAAAATTATCATAAATGCCTACCATGAATTCCGGAAGTATTCCGGCTGTTGCAGTCATGCAGCCTTTGCCACCGGCTGCAAGAGCAGGATACAGAATTTCTTCCGCCCCTACAAGCACCTTGAAATCAGGCTTTATTTTCTTCGTCATTTCTATAAGATTCATGACATTTATCATATTCCCTGATGAATCCTTGATGCCTACAACATTTGGAAGAACGCAGAGGTCACGAGCTATCTGCGGTGTTACTTCATTTGCAAAAAAAGGTATATTGTATAAAAAAATCGGAATATCGACAGCAACTGCAACTTTCTTGAGATGCTCCTCAACAATATCATTTATATTTTTGAAGAAATAAGGGCCATGAAGCACAACTGCGGAACAACCTTTTTCTTTTGCATAATCTGCCAGTTCAATTGATTTTTCAAAACAAGTTGCTCCTGTGCCGGGAATAATGGCTACCCTTCCATTATTTTCATCAGCAACTATGTCAATCAGATACTTTCTCTCTTCCATATCCATATGCACATATTCACCGCATGATGAAACAGGAAAAATACCATCAACGCCACTGTCGATCAGAAAATTAACAAGTTTTCTTACTTCAATTTCGTTTACTCTCCCATCTTCTTTGAAGGGAGTAAGCATTGCAACTATTACACCTTCCGGAATAGCCATCTTTAACTCCAATTTCTTTAAAACTTAAAAGATTTAAAATAATAACAGCACAAACCATGCCTGCAATCAATATATTATATGCCGGTAATCAATATATTACATATTTATATTAAAGGAAAGGTATGTAAAGTATTATTTTAATTTTTTAAATTTTTAATTTTTCAATTACTTCCATATTAAGTGTTATCCCAAAACCCGGCTTGTCTTCATCAATTTCCATAAATCCATCCTCCGCCCCGGGGCTCCCCAGGATATAAGCATCCGAGAAACCACCTTTCTGCTCTTTCTTCTCCCATGAAGGAACACAGGTATCTTCTGCCCATTTTACAGAGGGACACGACATGACAAAATGCAAAGTTTCAGCATAACTCACATGTGGGGCAAGCGGAACGCCAAATGCTTCAGCAATTGCAGCAACTTTCTTTGCTTCTGTAAGACCACCCATTCTTCTAATATCCGGCTGGATAATATCAACTACTTTTTGCGATATAAGCTGGGCAAATCCGAATCTTGTATATTCATGTTCGCCGGCTGCAATTGGTGTAGATACTTTTGTTTTAAGATATTTGTAGCCTTCAATATTATCAGGCAAAAGCGGCTCTTCCACCCAGGTAAGATTATACTTCTCAAGTCTTTTAATCATTTCCACCGAATAATCAAGGTCGTTCCATCCCATATATGCGTCTATCATTAATTCAATCTCATCTCCAACTGCCTCTCTTACAGTTTTGACAAGCATTTCATTTCTTTTCATGCCTTTAAATCCTTCCCTGGGACCTGTGCACATCCTTTGCTTTAATCCAAGATAGCCCTGCTTAACATAATCTTTTGCCTCAAGAGCCAGCTTTTCATAATCAGGATTGTATATATCGCTGGGATGCAGATTGGATGCATATAGTTTTACCTTGTCTTTTGTTTTTCCTCCCAGAAGCTTATAGACAGGAACCTTAAGGGCTTTTCCTTTTAAATCCCATAAAGCATTGTCAACACCGCTTATTGCTTCGATTGCAGCACCTTTGCGTCCAAAAACAATAGAAGCCCGATACATTTTATCCCATAAAGCCTCGGAATCAAAAGGATCCGCTCCTATAAGATAATTTTTATAATGGTTTTCTATAAGGATTCTTCCCGCTGCTGCAGTACCGCCGCAGCAAAAACCATAGCCCTCAATACCGCTGTCTGTCTTTATTATAACTATGGGAACTATCCAGTCAGTACCGCCTGTCCACATCCCCCGATCGGTTGCATATTCCTCATAGGGTTCCATCACTCCAACCAAAGGAGAATATCTTATAAATTTGGCAAATCCCTCTGATTTTGTTGCGGCAATATCAATTACCTGAACGTCTGTAATCTTCATTTAACACCCGTCTTTATTTAAAAATTTTATTATAATAAATCTTTATTTTATATCTTTGCCCTACAAAACAATTGATTTTATTTATTTTATCAGACCGGAAGGAAAATCTTTATCCAGAATATCAGGATCATGGCTTGTCAGAACAATATCAGCCCTGCTGCTGATTTTCTTATATGCTTCAAAGCATTCCCAGAGATTATAAAATAGTCCGACAGGATGATTGTTTTTTACATTACTTTTTAAAAAAGCCACATCTGAAGTCATTACAACCTTTCCTGATTGTGTCTCTGCTTCCACAGCCATACAGCAGGGCGTATGTCCTCCGACATAAAATACTTTAAGCCCGGGTAGTATTTCTTCTTCTTCGCCAGCGAGAATTATTTTTTCTGCAGGTAGTGAAGAGATATATTGTATCGGTTCAGTCGGGAAAAGTGCATCATTATAATAATAAGGTCTTTTCTTTTTCATATACTCAAGCCAGCCTTTGCGAGATAATACGACTTTGGCATTTTTAAAAATCCCGACATTTGATGAATGATCATGATGAAGGTGGCTTATTATCACATAATCTACTTTTTCCGGGATGATCCTTCTTTTTTTGATATAGGACTGTATTCTTTCCTCTTCAGGAAGATCAAAGCTGATTTTCCCCTTAAATTCTTTAAAAAGCATTTTATTTATAATATCGGTATCTCCGCATCCGGTATCTACAAGAATGGTTCTGTTTCCGGACTTTAGCTGAAAAAAATAAGTATGAAGATTATAACTATTGTCCCATTCGCTCAGATAAAACATTTCAGGTCCGGGAGCGCTTGTCTGCCCGTTCTTAAAAATCTCAATTGAATATTTCATAACAGCCAAACCTTTTTAAATATTTAACACAATATTTTTATTTATTTTATTGCTCTTGTTCTGAAACATTGATAAGCATTCCGTTATTTATCATTATTCCGCCTTCTACAAAAATAGTTGAGCCCGTGACATAATCGCAGTCAGCCGATGAAAGAAAAACTGCAGCCTTTCCCATATCTTCAGGTGTTCCCCATCTATGAAGCGGAATTATTTTATTTAATCTGTCAACCAGTCCCGGAAATTCTTCTATCTGTACCTTATTTATATCTGTAATTACTGCGCCGGCTGCAATGGTATTGACATTTATCTTATACTCAGCCAGTTCAAGCGCCATGCTCTTGGCAAGCATTTTTATAGCACTCTTAGTTATACTGTATACGCCCTGGCTGCCGTTTGGTACTTCCTGATTAAAAGAAGTTACAAAAACTATTTTGCCGCCTTTATTTCTTTTAACAAGGTATCTTGCAACTTCCTGCCCGACATTAAAAGCTCCCACCAGATTTATATTCATCTGAAAATCCCAGGCTTCCTTGGTAATCTCCAGAAAAGGCTCAAACTTTACAACCCCGGCATTATTAATAAGTATATCAAGCTCATTTTTAGAAATTATTTCAGAAATCATTCTGTCAACTTCACATCTGTTTGAAACATCTGCTTTGATGCTATAGGCTTGTACTCCAAGATTTTTTAATTCCTTAACAGTTTCCTCTGCCTTTCCGGGGTCAGAAACATAATTAACAACAACATTGCATCCTTCTTTGGCAAGTTCAATGCTTATACCTTTCCCTATGCCTCTTCCACCACCTGTAATCAGTGCCCATTTATTTTTTAGTCTCATAACTGCTCCAAATTATTTTTATTTAAATATTTTAATTAATTTTCCTTTAATGCATCAGCTTTCCGTTTTCATAGCTGAATATCAGCGGAAGTTCTTTCATGCTTTCATTAAGTTCCGGAACAGATTTAGTCATTGCAAGTGTAATTGCATTCCACCTCTTCAAGCCTTCATCACTTTCAAAAACCTCAAGCATCTTTTTTTTGTCTTCTACTTCAAGATAAATAAAAACAAGGTTTTTAAAGATTGCAATCTCTTCTTTTATTACTCCGGCCTTTTTATTTACCTGTATTATTTCAGGCCACACATTTTCTTTTTTATGAATTTTTATATAATTTTCTATTTCATCTTCTTTAAGTTCCATTAGCCAGATGATTCTTTCCATAATAGCTCCAAGATAAAAAAAATTCTTTATTAGTAGTTCTTTTTTATAAAAATAATAAGTGTTTGGTTGGTCAAGATAATTTATAGGGGGCTTTTATTTAAGCCCCCTATAAATACTTAAATCAGGTCTTTAAATTCGTCAATATTGTCTTTATTAAATCTGAATAAAGAATCGCCTAAAAATACAAGACCTTGTTCATCACCAGCTTGTTCTCCAATAGTATACTTGCCAAGTCTTCCGGCTTCAAATGTTTCTCCCGGTTTGCCGGTAATAGCACCGGTAGCCAATAAATGAGTGGAATATGCATTTACATAACCAAGATCAATAGGGTTCCATAGAGCAAATATAGGAGACGCACCATTTTTTACATATTCAGCCATTTCGCTAGGCATACCCAGTCCGGTTACAAAGACTTTTCCAATCATGTCTTCGTCAGTCACAGCTCTTGCTGTAGCTGCAACTCCAACCGTTGTAGGAGCTATTATCCCTTTTAAATCCGGATAAGATTTAAACAAGCCAAGTGCTTCATTATAGCTCTTTTCCCTGACATCATCTCCATAAACAACACTGACAAGTTCTATTTTTGAATACTCAGGCTTCTCCAATTCTTCTTTCATGTATTCAATCCATGTGTTTTGATTGGCCATTGTGGCGGCAGCACTTAAAATCGCTATCTGCCCTTCACCATCTATCAGTTCAGAAATAATTTTCACCTGATCAATACCAATTACTTTCTGGTCTACGGGTTCAACAGAAAGTTGCCTGCTTCCAGGAACATTTCCGGATTCCCATCCTACAACTGCAATGCCTGCATCCATAGCTTTTTTTGCAACTGAGGCGATTGATTGAGGATCATTTGCTACATAAGTAATACCATCAACTTTCTGTGCAATGAGCTGCTCCATTATCTCTATCTGACCCTCTGGAGTAGGTTGTTCCGGACCTCTGAATATTGATTCATCTCCTAATTCTGCTGCAGCTTCATCCCAGCCTTTTTTAATAGCATCGAAAAAAGGATTGCCTATATTTTTTACTACCAAAGCAATTTTAAGACCGCCTTCCTTTGCTGCACCAGCTCCTTCTGTAACAGCAGCTTTTGTTTTGCACCCTATCCCAAAAGATAGTGTTAAAACAATACATACAATAAAGAAAGTAAAAATCATTACTTTTCTTTTCATGTATCCTCCTCTCTTTTGATAAATTATTTATTAATTATCTGAATAGCCGCTAAAATTAATTTCTATTGCCGTAAAGGCTTTGGTTTTGTGAAATTTTTTACAAAATTGTTGATAAGTATAGATAAAATCAGAAGGGTGCCTGAAATTATCAACATAATCTGCCCCGGAACATTATGAAGCCCCAGGCCATATCTTATAGTTCCTATCAGAAATATTGATATAATTACACCGGGCATAGTGCCTGTTCCTCCAGACATCATTACCCCTCCCAGAATTACGATAGTTATTATTTCCAGCTCAAATCCTGTTGCCAGATTTGGTCTGGTATTTCCTATTCTGGCAGTTAAAAACATTGCAGCAAAACTGGAAATAAAGCCGGAAAGAGTAAATAAAATCAATTTTATTTTTTTTACCGGTATTCCTGATGCAAAACAGGAATTTTCATTCCATCCTATTGCATATATCATTCTACCCATAAAAGTTTTGTGAAGAACCAGAGAAAATATGATGGCAAGCACAATAAAAACAATAAGAGGGAATGGTATTTTTGTATTGCCGATATAACCCTGACCAAGATAAGTAAATTTTTCCGTAAAACCGCTGACTGCTTTATCCCCAAGTATTACATAAGAAATCCCTCTGTAAAATGAAAAAGTAGCCAGGGTTATTATCATAGACGGCAAAGAAAGTCTTGTTATTATAAATCCGTTTAAAAAACCGCAGAAAGTTCCTGCCAGTATGCCTAATAGTACTGATATCCATATATTTATTCCTGATTGAAAGCTTACAGCCATTACTACTGACGACAGACTCATTGTCGATGCAACTGAAAGATCAATATTGCCTGTAATTATTATGAGTGTCATAATAAGAGCAATCAGACCCTTTTCCATAAAAATAAAAGTCATATCAAGTATATTCCGGGCATTGAGATAATGAGGTGTGGTAAAACTCATTATAATATTGAAAATTATAAATATAAGAAACAACATTGTTTCCCATCTGGAAAATACTGATTTAAAGCGATTACTCTTTTTAACCATATCTGTCATTTTATATATGCTTTCTTTCTTTCAATGCTTTATTTATATTTCTTGCAAGAACTGCGTCAATAATTACCGCTACCAAAATGATTCCTCCATTGATCGCCAGTTTCCAGAATGGAGATACCCCGATTAGATTTAAAGAACTGTTAATTGCACCTATAAGAATTGAGCCAAATAATACTCCCCATATTGACCCTGAACCGCCAGCTATAGCTACCCCTCCCAGAATTACTGCTGTAATTGTAGTAAATTCAAATCCTGAAGCAGAATCTGTCTGTGCTGAAGTATATCTGGCAACCCATAAAACTCCTGCCATTCCAACAAGTATTCCGGTAATGATATAGGTAAGAAAAATTGTCTTTTTTATATTTATGCCTATGATTTTTGCACTTTCAGGACTGCTTCCGGTTGCATATGTTTCCCGACCGGCAGTAGTGTGATTCAAGAAGTAATAAAAAATCAGATAAACTATAATGGTAATTAGTATTAAATTAGGTATCTTTAAGAATGTCCCTCTTGCAAAGTTCTTAAAAGCTTCCGGCAGCTTGTCTGCTCCAACCCATTGACCGCCATTAATCTGATAGTTGATTATAAAAGTAAGACCCCTGAAAACATTCATGGTGCCAAGCGTAGCTATAATAGGTGGGATATTGCCTTTTACAATTAATACACCATTAAGAGCTCCCATTGCTGCACCGATTATCATACCTATAAGTATAGCCAGCAAGGGATTGAAATTTGCGGTGTCTTTTATTATCAAAGCCACTATCATTCCTGAAAGACCAATACCTGCGCCTACCGAAATATCAATACCTCTGGTAAGAATTACCATCATCTGCCCAACGGCAACTATCGCAAGGATTGCGGTATCAAGAGCAATATCATATATATTGTCCAGACTGATAAAAACAGGATTAATCAAAGATATTACCAGAGAAAAAACAATTAAAAATCCAAGTACGCTTATTTCTCTTATACTGGCGAATTTTACAACCAGACTACTTGATGAGTTTGAATTTTTCTTATCAGTCATTTGTGTTTTTTATGTCTTTTTATTACTAATATTAGATAATGCTGCTTCCAGTATTTTTTCCTGATTAGCTTCAGACCTTGAAAAGGAACCTGTGACAAGGCCTTCATGCATTATTAAAATATTATCGCTCATTCCAATTATTTCAGGCAGATCTGAAGAAATCATTAAAATACCGTTTCCTTTAACAGCAAGTTCACTTATAAATTTATGCACGGAAGCTTTTGCTCCTACATCAATACCTTTGGTAGGTTCATCAAAAATAAATATCTTGGTTTTAGTTGCCAGCCATTTGGCAAGCGAGACTTTCTGCTTATTTCCTCCGCTTAGGTTCATTACTTTCTGGTCAATACCTGAGGTTTTTATTTCAAGAATATCCACAAATTTATTTGTTAATTCTTTTTCAGCTTCTAAATCCAGCCATGTAAGTTTGCTTATTTTACTTAAAATAGGTAATGAAATATTAGAAACAAGATTCATCCCAAGTATTATGCCTTCTTCATCTCTGTTTTCAGGAATATAAGCTATGCCTTTTTCAATAGCCTGGGAAGGAGTTAATCTATTTAACTTCTGCCCTTCTAAAAAAACTTCTCCGCTATCATAAGGATCCATGCCGAAAATAGCTTTTGCCAGCTCAGTCCTTCCGGAACCTATTAAACCGTATAAACCAAGTATTTCCCCTTTATGCAGAGAAAAATTTACATCCTTAAAAGCACCTTTTTTTGAAAGGTTTTTAGTGCTTAAAATTTCCTCACCTATTTCTGCATCAAGTTTGGGGTATAAATTATCAACTTTACGCCCCACCATCATTTGAATTAGATCATCTTTAGTCACTTCTTCTATAGTTTTTGTACCTACGCATTTCCCGTCTCTAAGCACGGTAAGCCTGTCGGTTACTCTAAAGATATCTTCAATCCTGTGAGATATGAATATTACTGATACTCCCGAATCTTTTAACTGAGCTATTATTTCAAATAATTTTTCCGACTCGGAAATACTAAGCGCAGATGTAGGTTCGTCCATTATTATTATTTTGGATTTAATGGAAAGTGCTTTGGCAATTTCAACCATCTGTCTTTCAGCAAGGCTGAGTGATCTTATTTTCTGCTTTGGATTCAGATTAATATTAAGTTCTTTCATCAGATTTTCTGTTTTTTTGTAAAGGTTGCGCCAGGATATTTTTCTAGTATATTTGTTGTAGGACTGATGTCCCATGAATATGTTTTCAGCAATATTAAGATCCGGAAAGATTGCAGGTTCCTGATAAATAGCTGCTATACCGCTATTTATTGATTCCATCGGACTAGACCAGACAATATCTTCTCCTTCATAAATGATTTTTCCGCTTGTCGGAAAATAAACGCCGGTAATTATTTTAATTAAAGTTGATTTGCCGGCTCCGTTTTCACCGATAATTGAGTGAACTTCTCCATATTTTAATGAAAAATCAACATCATCCAGAGCAGCGCCTCCGGAAAAAATCTTTGTTATATTTTTCAGTTCTAAGATATATTCAGACATATTTTTTATTTAGCTTTATATTGTTTATTTTTATATTTAGACGCTGATTTTCTTTTTATCAGTCTGGACTCCAGATTAATGATATTACCTTTCCCGGCCTGCCTTTTTTTAATAATATCAAGCATCATTTCCATAGCTTTTTCACCCATCTGTTCTTTTGGCTGTTCAATTGTAGTAAGAGGCGGATCAAGAAAAGCGCTGAGCAGAAGATTGTCAAACCCCAGAACAGAAACATCTTCAGGGATTTTACACCCTTTCTCTTTAAGAATATTATAAATACCTGCTGCTACATTATCAGTTACTGTCATGATGGCAGTAGGAAAACTGCCGTCTTCAAAAAATTTTTTTGCGTACTCATAAGTCATTCCCATTTCATCCATAGAATACTGTTTCATAATCAATACGTTTTCCTGCCTGTACTCTAAGCCATTCTGTAATAATCCTTCCTTAAACCCTTCAAATCTTTCACTGACTGTATGCCTTTCCTTAAATTCAAAAGTGATATATCCGATATCTCTGTGGCCAAGCGAAGCAAGATAATCGACTCCTGATTTTGCAGCTTCAAAATTGTTAATAAGCACTGAAGGTATATCTTCACCAACTTTTCTTGCGACAAGCACAATAGGAAATTTTTCATTGTTAAGTTCTCTTATGCATCTTTCATTATCAAGACCACTCACAAATATGGCTCCGTCCACATACTGATTTTTTAAATTTTCAATAAGCCTGGTTTCTTCATCGCTGTCATAAAAAGTATTGACGATGATAATATGAAAATCATTTTTATTAGCTATTTTATTAATCCCAATAAGTACCTGTGAAAAAAACTGACTTGCTATATTTGGAATAAAGACAGCTATTGTGTTGAGTGATTTTTTTCTTAAACCTTTTGCCAGGGTACTTGCCTTATAGCCCATTTCGGAAGCAGTGGAGAATATTTTTTCTTTTGTTTCTTTTTTTACATATCTGGAGCCATTCAGCGCATGGGAAACTGTGGAAATTGAAACTCCGCAAGCTTTTGCAACATCTTTTATATTATATCTAGCCATTTGTTATTAGACTGTATATAAAATATATAAAATTCTCTAATACGAAACGATTTCTGCGAAACGATTTCTATATTAAATCACCTTGCATTTTTTGTCAATATTGATTTTTATTTTTATATTATTTTAAGGAAATAATATCTGCTATTCTTTTAATATAAACAGTTCTGGATATATTCTGATAGTCTGGCTGTGGCAATAAGCCTGGGGCTTAGTCGGCACGTTTAAAGAAAAAATAAGGCTGATAAGCTTAAATCTGCTTCCGGTCTACGATGATGAATGCATGGAAAAATGTGCGTTCAAAAAAGGCAGGCAGGGATTTGGATATTAACGGATTACGGATTGTGAAAAATCAACAGACTTGATTGCTTATATAAAAAATAATGCCTGATATGAAACAGACTTGATTGCTTATATAAAAAATAATGCCTGATATAAAAATCTCTCTTGACTGTACCGGCTCTTCATCAAAAAAAATGAGGCCGATTTGAGATCAGCCTCATTAAAAATAATATCAACTGCATATCATTTCCGTTCCGGGAAACTGTTTCTTTCTGTAATAAAAAATTCCCTGCAGATTTGAGGAAATGTGCTGCGCTACAGTTTCATGGTTTACCTATTTGCTGCTCCGTTCAGCAGCTTCAAGCATTTTCTTTGCAAGCCTTAATTCAGTCTTCCTCTTTATTTCCTCATTATAGACTCTCAGCTCTGCAACAAGCTTGTTATACCTGGTAATATAGATTGTATCACCCAGATTTTCAGTAAGATATTTGGTCAGATTAATCCTAAGATCATTGGTGTCAATTCTTAATACATTATCTCCGAGTTTTTCATTATTATCCATTTTTCCTCCTGATTGAAATAAAAAAATCACTTAACAATATCAGTGAAAAATATCAAAGATATATTAATACTCTGATTAGCAATATATTAATTGTTATATTAAAACTAATTTAAGTATAATGCAATCATAAATAAAATAAATATATAAATATTGATAAATGATTTATTAAAGACAAATATTTATATTATTACTTTGACTAAAAACCGGATTATTTCCTTTTCATTCTGAAGCTGTCAGGCATTCTTTCTTGTTTTCCCGTAGACATAACCAAGTGCTTTTGCCGTATCTATAAAAAGAAGCATAAAAGGCGCAAGCACAATAGACAGCATTTTAAGACATACTCTTTTAAAAGGATTTCTTATATGTGACCACGTATCATTTACTCTCAGTAGCGGTTTATAGATATAAAACAATATAAGGGGTGCAAAAAGCACCAGAAGCCAGGGACTTGCAAAAATTGAAGCAACTATTAAGGCAATAAACACTACCAGTGATAAAAATCTGATCAAATGACGATGGGTGTACATTTTCCCGATTGCATCTCCTTTTGCATAACGGAAAAATTGTTTAAAAACCATCACAAGACTTTCCCTCATCCTCCAGTAAACTACTGCATCCGGATTGTATGCTATCTTAAATCCTTTCTGAACCAGGTTAAAGTTAAACTTCATATCTTCTCCATAATCAAGATACCGGGGATATCCTCCGACTGCCCGCCATGCACTTTTTAAAAAGCTTATGTTTCTTGATGAAGGCATGAACTTTTTGGAATCTATTTCCTTTTTTCCCGGCATTATGCACATCTCAAGAAGTTTTTCAAGAAAAGTAAGCGCGACAGGGTGAGAGAATCCTCCTGCTGCCGAAAACTGATTTTTATCATCAAAATAATATCTGGTTATTTCAAATGACCAGTTTTTATCAAGACTGCATCCCCCGTCGCTGCCACAGATTATTTCATTTGATGCATGACTTATTGCAATGTTTCTCCCTTCCGATATATTTGATCCGGGTGAGCTGAACAACCTGATTCTGACTTTAGTTTTCCCGCCTGTTCCGGCTTCTTCTCCAAAACCGGCAGGGTCTTTCAGGGTCAGGGAAAAATCTTCGATGACTTCTTCATTTTTTACATGAACAGATGCATTATATTGTTTATTGTTTCCAGCTTTCAGAAACCGGTTATCTGATTTTTCTGAAAAGAAATTAATTACGCATGCAATGGTATTATCTGAAGAACCGCCGTCAACAATGATTATTTCTTCAGGAATAAAGTTCTGCTCAAGCAAGCTTTTAAGAAAACCGGTTATTGATCTTTCCTCATTAAAAATAGTTGTTATAAAACTGACTTTTTCTAACACTTTCTGGTATTTTTTTTCCATTTTCATGAACCTGACAAATAAGATTTTATTGCTTTAAAATAATTACATGATCTTATAATATTTTTTCTTTTAAAAGTAAAAAGATATAATAATAAAAACAGAAAAGCTCTTTTGAGATTCCCGCAAAAACATAGAAAACTAATGACAAGCGCATGTTTTCCGGAATGATTTTTTTCAAAATACAGTTTTCTGCTTTTCCATATTCCTTTTTCCCTGTTTGCAAAGTCCCTTAAAGCAATGGCGCTGTCCAGATGAATTATTTCAAAATCCGGAAAGTAATAATTTTTATAGCCTTTTTTTTTCAGCCTCTTGCAGAGATCTGTATCTTCGCTGTACATGAAATAATCTTCATCAAATCCGTTCATGCTGAAAAATAATTCTTTCTTTATTAACAAAAAAGAACCTGAAACCCAGTCTACTTCCCTGCTTTCTCTATGATCCCACCATGTCATGAAATAAGAACCGAAAATGCGTGATTTCCTGAATAATTTTGCCAGAAAAAAACTTTCATAAAACTGTCTGGCAATTGTCGGGAATGTTCTGCAACTGAACTGAAGAGTGCCGTCTATATTCAGCGTCTTTACACCCAGAGCTCCCATCCTGTCGCCTGAATCTGCTTTTTCTTCTACAAAAGAAAGCAGAATATCAGGATTCTTTGTTTTTATCACTGTATCAGGGTTGAGAAATACAAGATACTCTGATTCTGCCTGTCTTGCTGCTTCATTTGAAGCAAAGCAAAAGCCTGTATTTGTTTTTGATTCAATCAGTCTCAAATTAGTATTCATTAAGCATTTTTCTCTGAGAAATTCCAGGCTGCCATCTGTTGAACCGTTGTCGAAAAAAATCGCCTCCCAGACAGAATCATACGATTTTTTATAATTAACAGCACTTTTTTCCCCGTAGCCGGTATTTAATTCCTCAAGGCTTTCCAAAAGCCCGTTCAGAAAATCCATACCATTATAATTTACTATTATGAAGCTTAATATTTTCATGAATTCAGTTCAGGTATAAATAAAAAATATCAGTCTTTTTTTAATTTTTCGGTAGCTTCAGCAATAATTTTTAAAAGATTCTCTTCAAAATTTTTGTTTGAATATTTCCGGGAATCGCTTATTGCCCTGAATTTTATTTTATCAATATGATCATAATTTTTTATAACATAAATAGTCTTTTCTTTCAGCTCAGAAATATCTTCGAATTTAAAGCCGTTTACTGCCTCTTCTATTATTTCTTTCTGACCTCCCCTGTTTATAACAACAGGAATACATCCAGCAGACATCGCTTCAACGGTTGTTATGCCGAAATGTTCAAATTTTGCAGGATTTTTATTTTCATCTTCATTCAGCCCGGCAGCATGCCAGAAGATCATTGCCTTTGAAAAAAGGTCTTTAAGCTCGCTCCAGGAAATATTGGTCCTTATTTCGATAGGATAACCCTCGGATATTTCTTTTATTTTTTCAACATATGCAGTATGGCTTTCCCGGTTTTCAAGACCGCCCGCAAGAATCAGTCTGTAATCTTTCATCTCATTCGGATCGGTTTTTACCATTTCTGTAAATGCTCTGGCAAGCTCATACTGTTTTTTATTATGATGCTCGGGGAAAAATCTTCCCACGCTCAGAATTATTTTTTCCTTTGATCCTGCCTTGAAGCTTTCAGTATCAACAGGAGGAAAAAGTATTCTGCTGTCTTTTTTCCAGTATCTTTTTATCCAGTATTCCGTGTACCCTGATATTGACAGTATTTCATTATAACTTTCCAGAAATTTAAAACCTGAAGGATAGGTTACAAGAAACATCGGGATATATCCGAGAATTTTAAAAAAAATCTTTTTCGGAAGGCTGATATCTGATTCATCATATAAAACAACACCGAGCTTTCTTGAGTCCTGTTCCCGGCCGTTTTTACCTGAGGGAGTAAAAACATCGGAACTGATTTTAATATAACTGACTTCATCCGGTCTGACTGGTACTTTAATACTCTTTTTCTGACCTGCCCCCAGATTCTCTTCAATGATTACAGAAGGAGACCGGGATACTGCTGACGGATGTACAGATATTCTTACGCTCATATTCTCCAGGCCGGTATCTACGGGATTTTTTATACCCAGCTTTATAAACAAATCATTATTCTTTTTATCATCTTCGGAAAAATACATATTATCCGGAATAAAGCTGCTTCTGTCTGCTCTTATTATTATTTCCCCGGTACTCCAGCTTCCTCTTCCAAGCATAAATCTTTTTAAATCATAAATTCCTTCAGTTATTTCGTTTCTTCCAGGAGATGAAAGAAATTTTTCAGATTTTCCGTAAAGCCATCTCGCCGGTTTCCTGAAAAAGGCCAGCAAAAAACGATGAACAGGCCTGAAGTCTGAATCAAACGGAGTGGGAAAATAGCACACATATATATTGTATTTTGCCCTGGGCGCAAAAGCGCTTAAATAAGTTGCATTTATAAATATGTCATAGCCGCCTGTAATGTTTTGAGCATAATCATCAGAAATAAAGGGCAGGATTCTCAGTTCCGTCTCTGACAGATCCAGGTTCAGCCTTTCAGAAACTTCCGATAAATCGCTGTAAAGATCTGTAATCAGATCAACCTTATAGTTATTATTTTTTGACAATACTTCTGCCATTTTACAGCTGTATCTTTCACCGCCGCCGAGAGTTGACAGATACCTGTCAAAAATACCGATTTTTATCATCTTGCTTTGATCACTCTTTTTTAATCAATTTTTTATTCCGGAAACAAAACCTGATATCCAATAATAATAAAAAAAGAAAAAATTAAAAATCATTTAACCATTTTATTATTTCATCATCGCTTATAATTTTATTTTTTCTTATTTTTATTCTTTCCGGAAGTTTCCGGAAAAACAGTATAAAAAATTCAAAAAGTATTCTTATCCTTATAGGGACATCCGGTCTTGAAGAAGATATTTTTCTTATTTTTAAAATTATCCCGTATGCCAGGCCAATGAATGCCGATGCAGCAAAAGACAGATAATTTTTTATAAATGCTCCGAACCATGCACATTTGTATATCATCAGCATCCTGTTTCTCAGCACATGATATGTAAAGCTATATGACCATTCTGTTCCGGACCCGCAATGCAGATGTCTTAGCACAGAATCAGCACAGATATAACTTCTGTATCCTGAAAGTTTAAGGCGCCAGAAAAAATCTATATCTTCATAATATGTGAAAAATTTACTGTCAAAAAAGCCTGCAGCCTCCAGAACGCTTTTTCTGCATAAAAATCCTGTGCCGGGTATGGCAAATACTTCTGTTATTTTTTCATCCCGGGCTGCCGGAATTTCTGCCTGGGTTCTTGTGTCTGATTCTGAATCAAATTCGTCATAACCTATTTCTTTTGCATAGAATTTTTTATTTATCATGCTGCCTCTGCTGTTCACAATATATCGCGGGGCCTGCAAACCGGCATCATTAATTTCAAATGCAATTATTTCCCTGTTGTTTTCAATTGTTTTTGAAATAATTTCCTTATCTGCGATTTTTATATTAATCCTCTCACCGACCGGCAGGACTGAAAAATCAATTCTGATACTTATTTTAAAATTACTGTCAGGCACAGGAATTCCTATAAGAGATTTTCTTTCAGTTTTATAAATAATCTCCCCATTGCTGTTCCTTCCTGCAGGGACTATTCCCGAAAGATATCTTATGCTTCTTTTTAGTAAAAACCCGGTAATTTCACTTTCATTTTTTTGCTGTTGCTGTGATTCATGGGATTTATCATAAATTTCAGAAATAATATTTAATTCAATTTTGTTTATTTCAGCACAATGGGTGTCGCCGCTGCCGCTACCTGTATTATTCCTTTCAAAACAGATGTTCAGCGGGTAATAGCGGTAATAAAAAAATATCTTTGAGCCTATTGCCCCGACTTTGCAGCTTCTGTTCCCGGAATCAGCTGATTCCTTTTCTTTTTCGAATAAAGCCCTGACCATCGCTAAAAGCCATCCGGGTTCAGCCACACAATCATTATTGATTATTGCAATTAGTTCTCCGTCTGCATGGCTTAAACCGATATTATTTCCTTCTGCAAATCCGGTATTTTTCCTGCATCTGATTATTTTTACAAAAGGGAAATTTTCCTGTGTAAAGCGGACTGAATCATCGCCGGAAGCATTGTCAACCATTATGATCTGGATTTTATCTTTCGGATAGTCCAGGAGGCTGAGCGATTCAAACAGATTTTTGAGATAAACTTTTCCGTTATAATTTACTGTTATAATGGAAACAAGAGGCAAAGAATTTAAATTCAATTATTACCTTTCGGAAAAATTTCCTAAAGTTTTCTTGCAAGAAAATATCTGCTTGTAAACTGAAGGCCTATCAGTTTGTCGATATTATCAAAATCCTTGCTTATAAGATCTATTTTATCTTCGATTCCGGCTTTTTCCTCAGTGCCGGTCTTTAAATTTGAAATTATCTGCTTAAGCTCATTCATATCATAGCCAAGATTTTTTATTTCAAACATAAGCTGTTTAAATATATTAAAATATATAAGTATGAGCCTTTCCCTGTTTTTCCTGTTAAGCTCGTTAATTTCATTGTTTATCTGCAGATGAATATTGTTGTTAATTGATTTCATGACTTCATTGAAACTCTTCCTTACATTCTCAAAATAAAGACTCGTAAGTGAATAGAAATATTTTTTCAATTTCCCTTTTACCGATCTGTCACTGTTAAGCTCTTCGGAACTCAGGATATCAAACTTGCTTAAAAGCTTTAAGCTCCTGAAATTATCCTGTTTCATCTTAATCTCAAATAATTCAAATAATTCATTTTTGCCGTATATCTCTCCTATCTCGGAATAAGCTTTTGAAAGATCTGATTCTTCATCGGATTTTTCATAATTTCCTTTTTCTATAATGTCAAACCCTACATTTTTCAGGATATATTCGATTGTAAAGTTGTCTATGGTTTCTCTGTTGTCAAATGATTTTCCGCTAATATTTACCAGCTGGCTGAGGCCTTTTTTTTCAGGAATTGAGAAAAACAATATTCCGTCATTTTTTAGCCGCATATTTATAATATTTACTATGTCATAAAAATTTTTGGAGGTAAGGCTTTGAAATGCATTATTGACTATGACTGTATCAAAACTGGTTCTTTTAAGAATTAAATTCTTTATCCTGCTTATTGTCCCCTGATAATTGTCGTCAATTTTGTTTTTTTCAGATTCAGGATTTGTTTCAATAAAAAAGACTTTCCCAAGTTCATTTTCGCCGATATATTGCGCATCTCTGTTTTTGTTATCCGTTATGAATAAAGCATTTGTAATACCTTCAATATTATTCTTGACAAGATTTATCATTTTTTTATTCTGCATCTCAATGATTTTAAAAAGATTCTTCTTGTCCGGTGCAGGTTCTGACTTTGCACAGTAATCAGCCAGAGGTGCGGCTACATTCTGCCATAAATATTTAGGTGCAATCTTATTAAGGTTTCTCTTGTATATTTCCCTCAGGCTTTTATTGGAAAGAGTGCTGTCAAGAACACGCGCAAGATTCTGAGCATTCTCATACTTAACTACTTCTCCGATATTTTCTTCCTTGACCAGTTTTGCTATTGAATCTCCCTCAGTTGTAATTATGGGAAGCCTTGCCCATATATAGTCCATTACTCTGGTTCTGTATGAAAACTCGGTCTCTATTCTTTTCTGGTGAATTGATATTCCCACATCCGCTTCCAGAAGAAAATTCTGTCTAAGATCATAGGGAGCCCATTCATTGAAAAACACATATTCATCCAGAAGCTCAAGCTCTTTGCAGAAATTTATCGCTTCTATGCATTTCTGCATTTCGGGGAGTTTGGGGTCAGGATGCTTAATGCCTAAAAATACAAGCTTTATATCGTTTCTGTGCCTTGAAAGCTCCCAGACAGATTTAATAGCTGTAATCGGGTCAAGCCAGTTCCATATGCCTCCGCCCCAGAGGATTATCTTGTCCTCAGCTTTTATTTTTGGAAAAACAGTTCTTATCATTTCCCGGTTATGCTCAGGAGCATTTGCGGGTATCCCGAAAGGCACAACATCTATAAGCTTTCTCAGTGAACTGTCATTGTCATAATTATAAGGGTTTATTCTACCAAGAGAAGCCAGCATGCCTATCCAGTAATCTCTTTGTTTCTCACTTGCGCAAATAAAAAAATCTCCGATTGAAAGCTGTGTATTAAGTATATTAAGGTTATTTTTGTCAATCCTGACTCTTTCTGCCTCATTTTCATTCCTGTACATTTCAAGGCTCTCGAGGTTAAAAGGATTGTAAAGGTCAACAACTATCTTTCCTTTGAAATTTCTGATATATGGGAAGTAATAAAGAAGATGCCCCTGTATAAAAATGGTATCTGCAGATTCCATGGCTTTTTGTATGGATTTGTAATTATTTAAATCATAGGTAAAAGATCTGAAGCCCGGTGTTCCTATATCAATCTTATTGGGTACGGCAAGAGTTACATCGCAAACTGCTGAAAGAATTTTGGATAATTCATAGAATCTAATTCCCGGACCGGCCATATTCTGTCCGACAAAATCATAGCTTATTATCAGAACTCTTTTCTTCCCAATTATATTTTCAGAAATTATCTCATTTTCCATAGAAACTCCTGTAATTGATTGTTTAAAGTTTAATAATAGAATAAATTCAGATTAATTAAAATAATTAAATGTTTTTTAATTGGTTCATACAGATAAGTATAGCTTTTTTATTTTATACAGTCTTAGTGAATTTCCGGCCTTGATAAAAAGATTTAACAGACAGAAAACCGAATTTATAAGATATGCTTTTATTAAAGGGCCTGCCTGGTCTCTGGTTGCCATTGTCTTAAGCCACTTCGGTTCAAGCAAAAAAAAGATTTTAAATATTCCTGCAAAAGACGAATTAATGACTGCGCACCTTATTCGGTTTTTATGATAGTAGTAATAAAAATTTTTTGAAAACTTTCTGCTTGAAGCACCCTCAAAGTGCCTTGTGACTGAAGAAGGTTCAGCAATTATTTTAAGACCCAGCCTTTTTACCTTGAGGCAGTAATCAAGCTCCTCAAAGTAAGCCGGTCTGTAACCACTGTCAAATCCCCCAAGACTCCTGAACAAATCAAAAGGTGTCATAAAAAAAGCTCCTGTTACATAATCAGGATTGATTTTTTCAAGAGAATCCAGATAGGAAGCATCATTATTTATTATTTTTCCAATATCAATATTGTCATTTTGTTCTTTGTGATAGGTCACAAAGTTTGGCAGCATATATCCCCCCAGATTCTGCACACTATCACTGTCATATTCAAGGATAAGTCCGCCTGCAGCCCCTATATTGCTGCTCCTGCCGCCATGAGAATCATAGCCGTCATTTCGTTTGTTCCCGCGAAAGATATTTATGAGGTTTTGAATTGAATAGTCGTCAAGAACCATGTCGGGATTGATTAAAAGAATATAATCAAATTCCGTTTCAATATTTTTTCTTTTCGGCAAACTTTTAAAGACAGCAAAATTAATCGCTCCGGCAAAACCTTTGTTTTTCTTCAGTTTTATGAATCTGAAATTTGAGGGAGGGATTCTGCTCTCCGCATTTCTGTAATTTTTTACTATTTCAACAGTTTTGTCAGTTGAAGCATTATCGATGACAAACAAAGTAAAATTCTTAAAATTCTGGTTTGCTATTGAGAAAAGACACCTTTCAATAAAATTCTCACTATTATAGGTCACAACAACTATAAGTATTCTATTTTCCATAAGTTTTTAAGTTTTTCTTATTTTTCTTTTCAGGATTTTAAAATATCCGTATATTCTTCTTAGCGGGTTTCTGCTTGCAATACTTTCAAGCTCCTGTATCCTTGAGTCTTTTTCTTTTATCATTTTTGACTGGTTTTTTATAATTTTGTCGCAGTTTTTAAGAGCTTCTTCTTTTTCAAAAAAAATCCGTTTTTCCGTATTTCTGTCAGGAGCAAAACCCGGATGAAGCACCCATTCCGTAAAAGGTTTTGAAGTTTCAGCAAAGCTGAAATAATCGGAGGCATAATTCTTTGCTTTGAGAGCTGTTTTCTTAAGCTCTTCTTTTTTATATGAAAGCTCAACCAGCTTTTCAGAAAGATTCTCAGGATCATGCGGTTTGAAGGTATAACCTATTTTTTCTTTTTCCATTATTTTCGTAAGTTCGCACACATTGGATGAAAGAACAGGAAGGCCTGCCCTCATCCAGTCAAGTATCCTGCTCTTGCTTCCCAGCTTCACCTCGTAAATATCTCTGTCTATATTTATTCCAATGTCTGCTTCAAAGTAATAATTGGGTACATCTTTTCCGTTTATCCAACCCATTAAAACAAAGTTTTCCTCAAAAGCGCTTTTATTTATAAGTTCCTTAAAATGAGGATAGGTGGTAATATCCTGTTCAGGTATTTCTCCCCCCGTTGAAACAAATTTTATTTTCGGATTTATTTTCATTGCTGATGTCAGTCCCTGAAATAAAGTATCCACATCTGTCCAGGTATTAAAACCCCCGGTCCATAAAACTACAAAATCATCATCCCGGATTTTACCTGTTCCGCGGAAAACCCGTTTCTCATGAACATATTTCTCGTCCGGTATCCCTATGGGTATTACTCTTGTAAATTCATATCCGGAAGTTTTTCTGTTTAGTCTTCCCGCTGCTCCAAGCTCGCCAATTGTTGCATAAGCCTGTCTGCCTGAGACACATGAAAGTATATCTGCATTTCTTATAATGCTGTATTCTTTGTTCCAGTAATGAAAAAGGCATTCATCTGAATCATCTATAAAAGCTCTTGCCTGTCCTTCGGCCATCACATGTCCGAACAGGTCGGCCCAAAACGGTAAATCTGCCTTCCCTCTTAAAAACTGAACTGTTTCCGAAGCTGCAAAGCTTGGGTAAAATGTTGCTCCCGCTATGACATCCGGGGAGAAATCCGAAACAAGACCTGACAATAAACCGATATCCTCAAAATCCTGTGGAGATATGATGTGATTTAAAAATGACCTGCCGTCATATGATTTTTTTTTATTCAGCACGCTTTTGAAATCACTGTCAAATGCTGAAGGAATTGCATAAGAGATAAGGCACACTTCATGATTTTCCCTCAAAAGAGGCATTAAGAACTGCCAAGTTCTTATTCCCGTTCCATATGCTTTTTTTTCATTTTCAAACGGGAGAGGACTCATTCCGAAAAGAACGACCTTGCTCATTGATTTCCTTAAATTTTATGATGGCTTTATAATAGTATTAATTTGCCTTAAGCTTTCATTTATTATATATTTACTTAAAATTAAAATGCAAATTTATGTTTAAGAAAGCCCTTTCGGAAATAATACAGGATGCGGACTACAGCAATAATAATTACGATACTTTTTGTTCTGGCTTTAAGTCTTTTACTTGTTTTTGCCTTTAATTTTCTTTCTCCGTCCGGCAGAACAATCAACGATGGGAAAGAAATAATCACCACTACCCGGACAACTTCCGGCACTGATGGGAATACAGCCACTTCCGGACAGACAACTGCTGCCGGGCCTGAAAAAGAAGATATGTCCATAGAAAAAATTGAAGTTTACCTTGACGGCACAAAAGAAGCCGGGGGAATTTTTCTTGGCGAAGCAGAATACGGACTTGCTTCTCCTGAAACTGAAAGCATGTATGGAGGAGAATTTTCAAAATCCGGATTTGAGCTTTCCTGGGACAGCACCGGATATGTCTTTGAGCCCGGTACAACCCATAGTTTTTATGTTTATGCATATATTACAGGCTCCGGATGGGAATATGCCAGAGAAACCATAACAGTGCCGGGTGAACGCCTGCAATCTTCAAATATAAAATTTTTTATTGATACTCCCGCAAACGGCAGCATTGTCGAACAGGAAACAAATATAGGAGGGTGGGCAGTTAATGCTTCGGTTCCTGATTCGCCGGGGATTTCAGCAATAGAACTTTACCTGAATGGCCCAAAAGGTTTTGGGAAAAAAGTCGGAAATGCTTCGCTCGGGGCAGCAAGAGAAGATGTGGCGGCATCAACAGGCAATCCTGCATATCTGAACAGCGGCTTTAATTTTCTGCTTCCTGCAAATATATTCGAGCCCGGAACAGATAATTCTTTATACTGCTATGCAGTTTCGGCAAATGGAGAAAGTTATGAGAACATCCTTGAGTTAAAATCTGCAGGCAGCAGAAAAGATCAGACTGCCGTTATTTCTGTTGATAATAATATAACCTCTGAAATCGTGCAGGGTTTTGTTAAAATCCGGGGCTGGGCGGTCTTAAAGAAATCTTTTCAGGAAAACATCGTCGCAGGTACGGAAGAGAAACAATACAGCATAAAGAAAATAGTATTTACTTCGGCAAGAACAGGTAATGAGGATATATTTTCAATGAATATTGATGGATCGGAACTGACTCAGCTTACAGATAATCCTTCAAACGACATGTATCCCCAGATAAATCCGGATGGAACCAAAATCCTTTATACTTCAGACATAAACGGAACCTGGCAGATTATGAGCATGAATACTGACGGTTCAGAAAAAAAACAGCTCACAAACGGAAGATACCGAAGTGGATTTCCTACAATGACATTTGAGGGAAAATATATTTTTTACGAAGTGTATATTGATAATAACTGGGAGTTATTCAGAATGAATTCAGATGGAACAAATCAGATCAGGCTTACCTTCAGTCCGGGTATTGATGACTGGCACCCATTCGCCCATCCTTTTGAGTTTAAAATAATATATGAATCCGGTTCCATAGGCAATGAAGATATCTATTTCATGAACTACAATGGTTCAGATATAAGCAGAGTTTCTGATTTTCAGATAAGAAAAAGAGTTCCCGGTATTTCAAAAGACGGGAAATATATTGTCTTTGCCGGTTATGAACAAAATTTTTCTTCAATATTTATAATGAATTCTGACGGAAGCGGGCTGAAGAAACTTACCGACAATCCGGCATATAATGTCCAGCCCTGCATTTCTCCTGATAATCAGTTTATTGCTTTTTACAGCGATATAACGGGAAATGATGAAATATATATAATGAATCTTGACGGCTCGGATATCCGGAAACTGACAGATATCCCGGGGGATGACTGGGGACCTGTATTTTTATATCAGGAATAATTAATAATATTCATCATAAATAAGCCGGTAGTGCGTAAGGAAGCTGCTGCATTTATTTCAGAAATAATCAATAATATCCATAACCCGGATAGCCGTTCTATTTAAATTTTACATAACAAATAAAGATAAAAAGTGGCTGATCTTTTAAAATATCGAACGGTTTTAAACCAGCTATATTACTGCCTGACTTCCCAGGTATCAGTAATTCTCAGTTGTCGCTGACGCTTAAATCTCAATTTAACCGAAACTCCCAGCGATATTCCCAGCCAGACAGCCCAAATGATATCTCGTGAAAAAAGGTAAAAAGCAAGCTCCGACAATTGCTTGCTGCCCCCAAAAAAATATGTGATGATAAGACTGGTTATCTGTCCGCCTGACAATATAAGAAGTATAAAAGGCAGTATGCCGGTCTTTAAGAATATCCTGTAGTCAAAACAGTTTTTCATTCCTTCGTGGCCTCTTAGAATCGATATTACAATGCCAAGACAGAACCCTGCTGCAATAAGAAATAATATCTTTATGGTTGTTATTGCCGGACCCGGCATTCCTGATAAGGGAATTTTCCCAAGCATATAATCAAACAATGAATAAAGAATAAAATAAAGGATAATATTTATATATGAAAAAATAATTAAAAATTTACGCAAAAACCCGTACCTCCGCTTTTAGTTAAATCTATGCCAAAATTATCAGCTTTTAAAAATAAAATCAAAAACAGGAACGAAACAAATGTTTTTATCCGATTTTATTCAAGTTTTTGAATTTCCATGCTTTTAAAGAAAACAGAAAGGCTTCTTGAATCATTGCTGATTCCAAGCTCTGCGGGAGTGGTGCTGTATTTATAATCAAAAGTCATAACATTAAATCCTTCATTAAAAAGAGTCCCTTTTAGTATTAATTCGGTTTTTTCAAATTCCGCGATGCTTTCATATTTGTAATCAGATACTTTTTCATCATTAATATGAATATTTATTCTCTGATTGCTTTTGCCATTATGAAGCGGCCTGGACTCTATTGTCAGTTTGTAATCCGCATTTGTGTCATCGATATTTAAAAATAAGACAGATATCAGCCCTGTCGCCCATGTCCCGCTGTTTTCTTCTACATGGCTGAAACCATAAACCAGATATTTTTCAGCGGCTTTGTTTGTAAAATCAAAAAATATTTTACCGCTTTCTTTCAGACTTATAATATGAGCATTGTCAGATTGGAAAACATCTGAAAGCAGTATTCTCTCATCCCTGTCTGTGACAGGAAAGAAATACAGTCTTGATACATCATCTCTTGCAGTCAGCACCTGATACTGGCCGGATTTCTCCAGGACATCAAGGATTAAGGGATCCACATGCTCTTTGGTAAACAGGGATCTTGAGGTAATCACCCATATATTTTTATCTGTATTTTCATTCAGGATATTAAAAAAAGCCATGGGACTTCTTAAAAGCTCCACTCCATAAGTATCATCGATTATCCTGCCGCTTTCATTATGATAAGGAGCCCAGGAAACAAGATTGCCGGTCCACAGCCAGTAATTCACTCTGCCCGTATAAGGAGGAGAATTGTATATGTCAGTTGTAATTATTATATCGTCCTCCCCGGCGTGCTCCGCCACATATTTCCCTGCCGTTGCCGCATCCCAGTGGACTGACCAGGAGTTGGAAATGGAATAAAAAATATTTAACTTCTCATTGTGCGGCCTGTAAGGCAGGGATATTGCTTCCCGGGGTTTTATTCCATTTACAAGCAGTGCTGAAGAAATAACAAATACTGCTGCCAGAATTACCGCTCCTGCTTTTTCTGACTTTGCTTTTGAAAAGCCTGTGATTATTTTCTTTAAAAAAAGTGAAAACAGAAAGACGGTATAAGAAAAACCGGTTACAAAAACCGGCATAAGAAAATATACATACCTCTGCTGGCCATACATCTTTCCAAGGGAAATAAATATAACAGACAGGATAAAACTTGAAAGTATCAGAAAATAATTATAGGGCCATCTTAACCTCCCCCATTTTATAAAATTTTCTTTTTCAAGATAATTGTCTTCTGCCGCCTCTTTCTTAATGGAAATTATTATTGAAAAAATTATAAAAAATACTATCCCTGCCATAAAAACATAAAACATCCCGGGGAACATAAGTTTTATTACATTAAAATAATAAGGATCGGGTATCTGAAAATATGCTTTAGTCATTGAACGCAGGCCTGTACCTTCGGAATAAAAACTTCTTCCTACCTTCCAGAAAAAAACCTGGTTGATTATCTGTGCTGCGTCAAGCACAAAAACTATAACAAGCGGAATTATTGTTTCTTTTTTAAAGAATTTTTTACCTTTGTAAAAAAGCAGCAGAATGAAAAGAAGTATAAGCACTATGCCTACACCATGAACCAGCGGGGTAAGCACCATAAAAATTACCGCAAGCACCCTGAAGGGCTTTTTGTTTTTTACAAAACCCAGATAAAAGAAAAGAAATGATAGCATATAAAAGAACTGATAATCCTGATAGTATCTTGCTTCTCTTGAAAACTGCACATACCATGTGGAAAAAGCAATTATAAAAGCTCCAAGGAGTCCTACAAACCTGTTTGCAAGCTCTTTCCCGAAAAAATATGTTGCAAGTATTGTTCCCGTGCCGAAAAAAACACTTACTATTCTTAGAGAAAATTCACTTGTTCCCAGAAAAAAAGAGGGCAGCGCCTTGAGGTAATAATCAAAAATGCCATGCCATAAAACATTCCCTGAAGGAAGAAGAGGATAACCATGTTTAAGAATGCT
Organism: Actinomycetota bacterium; assembly: GCA_012837825.1. Classification (NCBI taxonomy): domain Bacteria; kingdom Bacillati; phylum Actinomycetota; species Actinomycetota bacterium. The sequence goes on from DUQM01000015.1 coordinate 64,152, forward strand.
GACTGTTCCTATGAATGTGTGGCCGTCATCTCCCCAGAGCGACAGATAGCTGAGATTCCTGACCCTGAGCACAAAACCGAGAACACAGATAAGCAAAAGAAATATAAAGGTAAATATATTGGATTTTTTACTGAAGTACTCTTTGATTTTCATTTTTCTAACTGTTTTTATTTTTTTAATTTAATTAAAAAACAAATATAATTAAAGACTGACAACTATAAAAAAATACTATTTAATGTATAATAGCTAAAAAATATCTGAAAAACCAAAAACAAAAAGTTTAAAAAGTAATATTATAAATTTTACCTGATTTTTTTAATTAAATATACTTATTTAAGAGGTTTGTTTATTGAATATATTGGTAACAGGCGGGGCAGGCTTTATAGGCTCAAGTCTTACTGACAGATTGCTGGAAAATGGCGCCGGGATTTTATGTCTGGATAATTTCAATGATTTTTATAATCCGCTTATCAAAGAAAACAATATAAGCTGCAGTCTGAAAAATAAGAATTTTAGCCTCATCCCGGGTGACATACTTGACAAAAAACTGCTTGATAGAATTTTTTCCGGCAATGAAATTCACATGGTCATCCATCTTGCAGCAATGGCAGGAGTCAGACCTTCAATTGAAAATCCGCTTCTTTATGAAAAGGTAAATATAGAAGGTACGATAAATCTTCTTGAATGCATGAAAACCCACAATGTAAAAAAGATGCTTTTTGCTTCTTCCTCTTCCGTATACGGCGGAAATAAAAAAGTGCCTTTTTCTGAAACAGACAGCGTAGACAAACCGGTTTCGCCATATGCAGCCACAAAAAAAGCCGGCGAACTTTTATGCTATAACTACCATCATCTTTATGGTTTTGCCATATACTGCCTGAGATTTTTTACAGTTTACGGTCCGCGTCAGAGACCGGAAATGGCGATACACAAGTTTACAAGACAGTTATATTCCGGAAAGAGCATGACTGTCTTCGGAGACGGTTCAACCAGCAGGGATTATACATACATAGACGATGTCGTAAACGGCATCATTAATTGCATTGACAGGGTTAATGGATATGAAATAATTAATCTTGGCAACTCCAGTCCGACAAAGCTGGCAGATCTTGTAAGGCTTATACAGGATATTTCGGGCAGAAAGTCTGAAATCAGAATGGAAGAAATGAAGCCGGGAGATGTTTTTACAACTTTTGCAGATATAGAAAAGGCAAAAAAAATAATAGGATACAGGCCTGAAACATCAATTAAGGAAGGGCTTGGAAAATTTATATTATGGTATGAAAAAAATTTAAAAGATGGAAAATTATATGAGTAAAAATCAGAGAATGGTCAAAGCCTGCAGTTTTCACGACGAGAAAGAGGAGATATATCTTTCCGTGGTAATACCTGTATATAATGAAAAACAAAGTCTTAAACATCTTTATGAAAATTTAAATGCCGTTCTTCCGGGAATCGGAAAAAACTACGAAGTAATACTTGTAGATGACGGAAGCAGTGACGGCAGTTTTATGGAATTAAAGAAAATCCACGAAAAAAACAATAATTACAAGATCATCAGATTCAGAAAAAATTTCGGCCAGACTCCTGCCATGAGCGCCGGTTTTGATTATGCAAGAGGAGAAGTAATAATCACTCTTGATGCAGACCTTCAGAATGATCCGAAAGACATACCGCTTCTTCTTGGAAAAATGGAAGAAGGATATGACATAGTGTCGGGATGGAGAGCAAAAAGACAGGATAAGACAATTTCAAGAAAACTGCCTTCTGTAATTGCAAACTGGCTTATTGCAAAACTCACCAGAGTCCATATACATGATTACGGATGCACTCTTAAGGCATACAGCAGGGATGTGATCAAGAATATCGAGCTTTACGGTGAAATGCACCGTTATATTCCGGCAGTTGCAAGCTGGATGGGAATTAATGTCGCAGAAGTAAAAGTAAATCATCACAGCAGAAAATTCGGCAAATCAAAATACGGTATCTCCAGAACCATAAGGGTTATTCTGGACATTATAACCATTAAATATCTTCTAAGCTATTCGCAAAGACCTATACAGATTTTTGGCCTGCTGGGTCTTTTCACCGGGACTGCCGGCCTCATAATTACCATATACCTGATAATTATGAGATTGTTCTTTCAAATGTCCCTTGCAGACAGACCTCTTTTTACATTGTCTATCTTCATGATTTTTATCGGAGTGCAGTTAATAACAATGGGCATCCTTGCCGAGCTTATTATGCGGACTTATCATGAAGCTTCCGGAAAACCAACTTATGCGGTCAGGGAAATCATTGATTAAAACTGAAGCCTGCTTATTATTTCAATGACTTTCTTTCCAAAATTGCCGTCAAGCAACCTGTAATCAAAAATCTCAATGAATATAATAAGGGCAATAAAAAAGATAAAAGCGTAAAAGAGATAATAGAAAATTTTGGCTATCCAGATTTTATACAACTTTTTCCTTCTTAAATAATTGAAACCATTCTTTTGACTTTACTGACTCAATTAAAATATAAATAGTATAAAATTTCAAAGGAAAAGAACGGATTTATAATCTTTTTATTTTCTCATACCGTATCCGTCCAGATATTGAACCACATAATTAAAAATAGTCTGTGCAACTACTGCTGAGCCTTCAGGGGTATAATGAACCCAGTCAAGCACATAACGTCCCGGATCCCTTGAAAGAGGCGTACAGATATCAACCACCGGGACTCCGTTTGCAGCTCCGACATTATAAATGATTCTCTGATAATACGGCCAGTCTTTTTTCGAAGGCTCTATCGAAGTATTTATGTAACCTATGCTTTCAAGGAAAACCGTTGCATTGATTGCTTTTGCTTTTCCAACAAGCCCGTTTAAATAATAATTAAACTTTTCAGTTCCTCCGCCGGTATCGTTTGTACCATAGCCTATTATTACTATATGCGGCCTGTAACCGGCAACGGATGAATCAAAACGGTGAAATCCTCCAGAAGCATTTTCCTGGGAAATGCCGCTTGCAATAATGCTATAATCACTTCTCGGATAAGTTGCCTCCAGCATGCTCCCCAGTATCTGCGGCCAGTTTGACCTTGCAATAAGAGAGTCCCCCATGCAGACTATTGTGACCTTGAAATTGGCTTTTATGCCTATTTCTGCCTGCTCTACTTTAAAATCAGTCCCGTTTGAACTTAAGCTGAAATCCGTTTCTATTGTACCTCCGTTTGTCATACCGGAATAAACCTGAAAATCAAGGCTGACTTCTTTCTTTTCACCGACATCTATTTTCTTTATCCTGAAAATTATCCCTTCATCAGAGGATTCAATTATTTCTGCATTGCTGCATTTTGCGCTTCCGGGAACATATGAGGTATACTGGGGAACAGGACAGGTAATTATCACATCTTCCGCCCATACATCGCCTGTATTTTCTATAGTCATATTTGAGCTTATGATGTCTCCCGCCCACAGATATTCTCCATTCTTATCCGAAAGAGTAACTACCGAATTATCAAACTCAGGGAAAAGACTGACCGTTGATTCCGCCGAAACCTGAAGATTGTCGTTTTGTTCACTTGTCAGACTTGCTGAATGCTCCAGAATTTCATCCATGGTGACTCCCTCAAGGATTCTGATACTGTAGGAAAAAGAAGTTTCGCTACCTGCTTCATAATTACCTATTTCCCATATTATTTTATTGCTTTTCAGTTCAAATTCTTTTGGTGATATGCTGTTTTTGATAATCTCTGTTTTTTGAGGTATCTGAGCTTCAACTCTTACTCCCGTCGCATTCATGTCTCCCTTGTTTGAAGCATTAAAACTAATATTTAAAGTATCCCCTATTCTCAAATCGCTTCCGTCTTTATCTTTAAGAGATATCCCGCTTAAATTCATTTTGGGAGAACTGGTGATTTTAAAAGTCATTTCTTCACCAAGAATAATAGTTTTTGATTCATTGCCTAATTTATATTTCATTTCAACAGACGGGGTTTTTATTTCCATGCCATTGTCAAGCGGTTTGTCAGCTACAAGAACAATCTGTATCTTTTTGCCTTCATCTCTTTTAATAACCGGTTCCTCAAATACAAGTTTGTTTCCTTCCTCAAAATACTCTCCTGAAAAATCACCTTCATTTATTTTTGTATTCTCCGGAATTGGAAATTCAATATGGATATCATTAACTTCCCTTCTTCCCGTATTAAAATAACCAAGTTCAATAGTTATTTTTCCGCCGGGCTTTAACTCTGCAGGAGAAAGGCTTCTGACATAATTAAGAGTCCTGTCTTCAAAATTGGGACTGAGTCTTATGAGGAAATTATATGAGATAAAAAGTCCGATGCCTATTATTGCAATTGCAATTATAACCATCAGAAAAACATTTAAAATTGATTTTATATCTTTCTTAATATCCATTTACATACCACAAAAAAACCAGAAATCCAAAATCTATGATAAGAAGCACTATATATGAGATAAATATGGAAAGTCCTTTTCTTTTTACAGGCCTGAATTTTGTTATTCTCAGTATTTCAATCAGTACTACTCCCAGCAAGAAGATATAAAAAAAAGTAAGATATTTGTTGGAGTACAATTTTTTAAAGAATTCCACAAACGGATGGTTTCTAAACCATGGAACTGTCTTTAAATCTTTAAAATAGCCGGGGCCTATTCGAAAATTATCTTTCCCGGGTGAATTTAAAAATTTTCCTATGTTTATCCTGTTTAAATCAGCATTGCCGTCTATTTTCAAACTGATTTCTATATAGCTGTAGTCCCTGCAGTCAAAAGAAATGCCGTCCGTGAAATCATCTTCATTTAAGATGCAGTCAAATGTAAGAGCTTTCTCCGATATTATTATTTTGTCGTTTTCTTCAAAAGCTGATTTCTCAATATTGTCAAATACCCCGTCAGTGGAAAGAGATCCTGTGAAATTTATTTTTTTCCTGTCAGAACTCCAGGAAATATTGATTTTCCCGCTATCATCTTCCCAGATAAAATAGCCGAGGCTTACACCGGGCAGAAATAATGTTTTGGTGCATGAAGTAGCAAGCAGCATTATTGCAATTGCCGATACTGCAAGAAGCATGAGCCTGAAATACAATTTTTTATTTTTTATTTTTTCCGGTATTTTCATATTTATATATTTTTATAATCCTGTTTTGTCAGACAGCTCATTTTCTCTGGAAGTTTTCCTGTTAAACAAATAAATAAGATAAACCATCCACAGGGTAATTCCCGTAAATATGCTCCTGAATATATTCACAAATTTTGCCGGATCATAGAACCTGTTTATAAGAGGTATGGGTCCGGGCAGATAAATGAAAAATCTGTGATCAAATGAAGCAAAAAGGAATTTTGTTATAAGATCTCCCCAGTAAATGAAAACAACTGCCAGAAACAAGAACTGTACCCACTGGAAATAGTACATATTTTTCTGTTTGCCGGCAACATATAAAACAAAAGGAACACTCCATAAAAGATACTGCGGATGAAAGTATGAAAGCGCCACATATAACAGATAAATCATTGCACAGTACGACATTAAAAAATCGAAGGATTTATTTTTCAGTTTTATGAAGCTGAGAATCAGTACAGTATAAACAACCAGGAATATAAAAATCCGGTCATGAACTATGAGCTCAAGCTTGGATGAAATAATGTAGTTGAAATGTTCCGCATTAAGCAGGGAGAATATAACGCTTTTCCCGAATGCAATATATGATACTGCCTCAATTGCAATCAGGCCGGAAAGACCTATCGCTCCCATAATCATATAATCTTTTTTCTTCTCAGCAAGATAAATTATAAGAATCGGAAGAACCATTATCGGAAAAAATCTTATAGCCTCTGCAATGGCAAGGACAAGGACAGCCCAGTATTTTCTTTTCTTCTTTGCCAGAAGAAAAGAAAGAAGCGTTACAAAAAGACCGATTGTGTCATGTCTTGCAAAAAGATAAAGTACAAAAATTACAATGGGGTTGAACATCCAGTACTTGAATATTTTTAATTTTTTCCGAGTGTCTCCGTCATAAAAAAGCCTCAGGATTACAAATATGCAGGCTATGTCAAAAATAAAATATAAAAATTTGAATATGGCAAGTATAATAAAAATATTATCGCTTTTTACAAATTCAACCCAGGAAACCCACGTATCCTGATTCAGCAGAATATCTTTATATGAATTAATGAAAGGAAAGATGGTTTTTGACAGCAGAAAATAAACAGAATGTATTATATTTGTTATAAGCTGCTGAAAATCAGAACCTATGTTTCCATTGAAAACCGTATCCGCTGCTCTCTGATAGGTTGAAAGAAGGTCTCTCTGAAAAAAGAAAGGCATAAAAAGAAACCTGATAAATATGCCTCCAAGAAAATATTTGTAAAAAAGAGTTAAAGATCTCCCGTCGTTTGTGATTTCAGGTGAAATAAAAATGCAACCGAGTTTTTTAAAAAAATTTTTTGCTCTTGCCATTTATTTTACTATTTCTGAATTTAAGACAAATTATAATTTATGTTATTATTAGCAAATATAATTAATACATTAATCAGTCACTAAAATTAATATTTTACTTAATATTTAAAATAATTAAAGCAAATCGGTAAAATTTACAGATAATAACTTATTGCCGCATGATAATTCAAATACTGTAAGTTTTTTCGGCTATTAAAAAACAAAACTCAGGGGGCTGCAATATGGATGAGGAAAATAAGATAATCAGTAGCACTTCAGAAGATAAAGACAATGAAATAAAAAAAATAGATGAAAAAGTAAGATCAAAATCGCTTACAAAACCGGGAGGTTCCAAATTCAAAAAATACTGCGACTTTTTTGTAGGAAAACGCGGATTTTTTGCCTTTCTGAAATATGAGATAATCACCGGCCTTTTTGCAAGCTGTCCCGGAGCCGCAGGAATATTTTTAAGAGGTATTTTTTACAGATTTTTATTTAAAAAGGTCGGAAAAGGAGTCAGCTTCGGTAAAAATATAATGTTCAGGCACCCGAATAAAATAATTATAGGAAATAATGTAGTAATTGATGATAACTGCATGCTTGATGCAAAAGGTAATACTAACGGCGGAATAGTTATTGAAGATGGCGTATTTCTGGGAAGAAACACTATTTTAAGCTGTAAGGACGGCGATATAATCTTAAGGGAGAATGTAAATCTTGGATTTAACTGTGATATCTTCAGCGGCAAAAAGATTGAAATAGGAAAAGATACAATGATCGCGGCTTACACTTATTTTGTGGCAGGCAACTATGTTTATGATTCCGCAGACAAACCGGCAACTGAAATGGATACCATCTGCAAAGGAATATATGTGGGCGAAAATTGCTGGTTCGGGGCAAAAGCCCTTATATTTGACGGAGTAACCATCGGGAGAAACTCAATAATCGGAGGGGCGGCTGTGGTGAATGAAGACATACCTGAATATTCAGTAGCGGTAGGCATGCCGGCAAAAGTCGTAAAATCAAGAAAATAATGTCTGTTTAATTTATATGGCTTTTGTTTTATAATTTACTGATTGTTTTTAAGGAAATATTTTTTTGGTAAAAATTAAAAGGTATCGGTAGTTTTTTGAATATAGACAAAAAAAAGTTAAAAAACAGGATTTTTATCGCACTTAGGATTTTAATAAGCGTAGGTATATTATTCTTCCTTTTTAAAACCCAGTTCGGCAATTTTTCGGAAATCATTTCCTATATTTCCAGGACAAAGGTTAATTTCTGGATGATAGGACTTTCTTTTTTAATGTACTGGCTCGGTATTTATTTTCTTGTCCTGAGATGGCAGATTCTTTTGAAGACACAGCAGATAAAAGCTTCCATGCCTTTTTTGTTCGGTTCCTATCTTGTCGGATATTTTTTCAACAATTTCCTGCCAACCTCTATCGGCGGAGATGTTTACAGGATTTATGACACTTCCAGACTTAAAAACAGTTCAGGCATGAAGGCTGCTTCAATCGTGCTGATGGAAAGAACCACAGGAGTCGTGAGCTCAATAATATATCTGGTTTTCGCTCTTGCAGTAGGATTCTTAAGGACTTCACATGTTGAATTCAAGATGGGAAAATGGAATATTTCAAACAACATCCTTATAGTGATGATACTTACATTTTTTATACTGGCGGTTCTTGTAATCCTTATTATGCTTTTCCCTGATTACTTCAGGCTTAACAAAGTTTTCAGGAAATTAAGATTTCTGCACAAATGGGAAGACAAGCTGAGACAAATGTATAATACATTCAAAGATTTCAGGAAATTCAAGCTTATTATGCTTGTGACTATTATTCTGAGCATGCTTCTGCAGTTTACTTTTACTCTTAATTCTTCATTCTGCAGCCAGGGTTTCGGGATAACCCAGCTAAACCTTATAGCCTATATATTCATAATACAGATAAGCTCAATACTTACAATGATACCAATATCCATAGGAGGCATAGGAGTCAGAGAAGGCGCTTTTGTAGTGCTTGTCGGCGCTCTTGGCGGCCCGAAGGACATAGCAACCATAGTTTCAATAGCTGTTCTCATCATGATACTTGTTCCGGGTATTATAGGCGGAATAATATATGCTCTAAGACCATACATGGACAGAAAAAGAAAACAGGCTGAGATGACAGAAAGCAAGGAATCCCCTCAAAAGGAAGCGTAATATAATACTTTATGGTATCTGCAATAGCCTTATTAAAATCCCTGATTTAATGCTGTGATTTTGTGATTATATAATCTTCCTATTTTCAGATCCGGATTTTTTTAATATGTCTTTAATGCAGGCAGTAATGCTATTTACGATTTAAATAGTTTGAAACATAATTAAAAGTTTTTTTCGGTCCGCTTCTGGAAAGATGGTAAAAAAAACTTGATATAAGACATCTTTTTCTGCCTCCCGGTGATGCTGCGGAGCAGTTATCTTTTTCAAAAGACTGCCCTTCGGTATCCTTAACGGCACTTATAACAGGATCCATGCAAAATTTTACAAGCGGGCTGCATGCTTTTTCCCACCTGTAATCATCGGCAATACGGGAAATATTTTCTACACAGCTTTTATAAAATACTTTATCATCAGCAATTTTCTTTATGGCTTCGGCAATATCCTGTGGATCTTTCTCCTTTACAACCAGACCGATTTTTTCTGTTTTTATAAGATCGCTGAAAAAATCACCTTCTGTCGATATTACCGGAAGATCTGCCCAGATATAGTCAAGAACTCTTGTCCTGAATGAAAATCTTGTTTCTATATGAAGAGGATGTGTGATTATTCCTGCATCAGATTCCATAAGATAATTCTGTCTTTCATCATATTTCACCCAGCCGAAATTGAAGAAAACATTTTTCTCGAAAATTCCAAGGCTCTTTGCAAGATTTACCGTTTCACCGACAAGGGATAGCTCTTTTACCATGGGATTGGGATGCTTTACTCCCATAAAGAATAATTTTATATCATCCCTTTCCAGACTTATGAGTTTCATTGCCTTTATAAGCGAAAGAGGATCAAACCAGTTATATATTCCTCCGCCCCATATAATCACAAAATCATCTTCCCTGATTCCGCCAACAACTCCCTTCAATACTTTTGTTGTATGAACAGGTTTACTGTCAGGAAGGCCGAAAGGCACGACATCTATTGTTTTTCTCAATGTGCTGTCTGCATAATAAGTAATCGGGTTGATCCTGTTTAAGGCAGCAAGCATTCCCAACCAGAAATCTCTCTGTCTTTCTGAAGCACAGAGAAAGAAATCTCCCCAGTAAAGCTGCTCATTTATAGTTTTTACTACTTCTTCATGAATCCCTATTCTTTCCTTTATGGGCTTTGAGCTGTATTCTTCAAGGGTTGCAAGGTTATAAGGGTCATATATGTCAAGGATTAAAAACCTGTCTTTCCTTTTCAGGCTCTTAAATTTGTTAAAAGAAGTTCCGCCGCATAGAATTATATCAGCTCTTTCAACGAGTTTTCCAAGGGAAATGTCATCAGAATACCAGCTTATCTCAAATTCCATATCAGGGAGGTCAGGTTTGTTAGGGCTTGCTATTATTACATGCATGTAGCGGGAAAGGACTTCTGCAAAATTCCATATCCTTATAGCCGGACCGGCCATTTCTTTATCTATTACTTCATCCGAGACAAGAAGGATGGTTCTTTTTATTTTCTTGTTAAAAATATCATAGATGCCAAGAGATGAAAGCATGTTTATCTGCTGTTTCTGATAGTTTTCATCACCGGATACTGAAAGGAATTGTCCTTTGAAATAGGTAAATAATGCCTTGTCGTCTCTTCTTCTGTTTGATTGAATAAAATCTCTTTTTGCTTTATGTATTGCTATATTGTCAAGAAAATCTTTCACCGCCATCAGGGAACTCAAAGGCTGTGGATCTATTTCAAGCTGCCTGATCTTATCACCTATTTTTTTTGAAAGCTCGCTTGATTTTTTATCATTTATGTCGAAATTATAATAACTCTTATAATCAAATTTAAAATCGGTAAATATTCTTGCAAAAATATTGGAAAACGTTGCAGCAAGAATGGCAGAAAGACTCTGTTCCCCGTAATTCTTATAAAGAGATATAAGGGCATTTCTTTCTTTAAGATATCTCAGTTTGTCATCGCTGAAAGCTTTTGATGTCCCGTGATGCATGTGGTAAATAATTGAATCAGGGGCAAATACTACTTTATAACCCAGAACCCAGAGTCTCCATCCAAGATCCACATCTTCATAATAGGCAAAAAAATCCTCGTCAAATCCGCCCGAATTCAGAAAAACATCTCTTTTGACAAGCATGGCTCCCCCGTTTACAAAAGGAAGAAATCTTTCTATATTATGATTATCTTTCTCTTTTGGCCTACCGTAATCAATCTGAAAACCCTTTGCTTCAAAATTGATCATGCCGCCCGCAAAATCAATACTTTTACCGTCAAAAGAAAGTACTTTGGAGCCTGAGCAGATTATTTCATCTGAGCCGTAGACAGGTCTCAGGAGTTCTATAAGCCAGTTTTCATCAACTTTGGTGTCATTATTTAAAAAAGCAACATAGTCTCCTTTTGCTTCTGCAGCTGCCTGATTGTTTGCTTTTGCAAATCCCAGATTACCATTATTGCAAATGAGTTTTACTTCCGGATAATTATTTCTTACAAATTCAACAGAATCATCATTGGAACCATTATCAACAATAATTATTTCAATTTTCTCTGTCGGATAGTTAAGCTTTTTTAGCGATTCAAGACAGTCTTTCAGATAATTACTGCCGTTAAGGTTGACGATTGAAACGGTAATTAACGGATATGAATAAATATCTTTCATAACAAGTTTATTAAGATAAAATAAAAGGTTTGAAATTTATATAAATTATAACAAACAATTTTTTTTAAACAATAATTAATGTTAAAATGGAGAAAATTATCACTTCTAACATGATAAATTCAAAAATGGTTAAAAAAATTTCTTTTATTACTGAAAAAATGCTTGTCGGACATGGTGTGGAACTTGTAGTCGACAAACTTGCTTCAGGACTTACAGGTAGAGGTTACGATTGCAATGTTTTCTGCACCCGGGCTGATGATGAATACAGGAAAAGAGCTTGTTATGATATAAACATTATTCCCGGAATGACTGGCTCGAATGTCATTGAGCTTGAGAAAAAAACAAAGGAACTCAGGCATATCTTCAATAATCAGGAAAGCGATCTTTTTATAATCAATACTTTTCCATATTACAGCCTTGCAGGGGTGCTTGAAAAACCTGTTATTTCAATAAACTACGGGGTGGTCTCCACTGAAGGCATGAGTCTGAGAAGAAAACTATTTTTCAGATATATGGATTTTACCCAGAATAATTTTTATTTTAAGAACAGCTTTAAAATAATAAGTATATCTGAATTTCTTAACGGCAAAATCCCGAAATCATTAAAAAACAAGTCATCCTGCATATATCTGGGAGCAGACCATTACAAAAATGAGCTGGGCGAAAAAGACAGGATTGAAAAAGAAGCCGTAAAGCTGAGGCAGGAACTGAATATCCCGGAAAGTGACGTGCTGATGCTATATGTGGGAAGGCTGAATCCTGTTAATCAGCCATATAAGGGCACCGGGGAACTTAGGGAGATTTTCAGGGAAGCAAGAAAAAGCAATGATTCTTTAAAGCTTCTGATGGTCGGATTCGGTTCCGGAAACGATGAAATAGCTTTAAGAAATGAAGGGATATGCGTAATTCCCAATGCTCCTTTTGAAATGATGCCTGTTATTTATTCTGCAAGCGATATATACACCACATGTACGAAATGGGAAGGCTTTGACCTTCCGGTAGTTGAAGCCCAGACTTTTTCAAAGCCGGCTATCTGCTATAAAATCGGGGCGCATCCTGAAATAATGGAAGATGGCATCACCGGATATCTTGTAAACAGCAGGGAAGAATTTCTTTTAAAACTTATAGAACTTTCAAAAAATCCCGGCCTTATAAAAAAACTGGGAGAAAACGGCCTTAAATCATCGGAAAGATTCACCTGGGAAAGAACCGTGGACGAATATGACTCTCTTTTCAGGAAATCCGGGAGAACGCATAATCTGGTACTCGAAAACGCAAATTTTTCCGATAAAGGAGCTACTCATAATGATAAAGGAACTGCCTATAACGATAAAGAAACTACTTATAATAATGTATTACCGGCAAACACGTCTGCCCTTACTGTTCTTATAGTTAATTACAATTCTTCCGTAGAATGCATTTCCGAGTGCCTTGACTCTCTGAAAAACCAGACTGTTAAAAATTTTAAAGTTCTGCTTTTTGATAATGGAAGCACAAATGAAACCATCCGCACCATAAAAAACTTCTACTTGAAAAAATCTGACAAAGATATTTCAAGCAATATGACAGGCAGAGAGGAATATGACGAATTTTATGGTATTGATTTAAATATAATCGAAAACGATTCAAACATAGGTCTTGGCAGAGCAATAAACAAAGCTTTAAAACAAATAGACACAAAGTATGTTCTGATATCGGGATTTGATGTGGTTTATGATTCCGCTGCGCTTGAGGAATTTTTAAATGAAGCGGAAAAAATTGATGATAATGTAGCAGGTCTTGCGCCAAAGATTAAATTTTCATATCAGCGTAATTTTATTGAAAGCGTCGGAACATACCTGGATACTTCTCTTTACGACGGTTATCAGGGACTCGGACAGCTTGACCTGCATCAGTATGATGTTCCTGAAGAAATATTCGGATTGTCTTTTACATGTGCTTTCATTAAAACGGATTATTTTAAACCCTCGAGAGTCGGGCCTGTAGAAGAAGATTTCTTTTTATTTTATGAAGATTTTGATTTCTGCTACAGGGCAAACCTGCTCGGATACAGGTTCAGGTCATGTCCGAAATCTGTTGTCTATCACAAGTACGCATATAACTTCAGGGAAGAATCAACTGCTTTTCAGACCATTTACTATTACAAAAGACTTAATCTTCTGAAAATGCTTTTTAAGAACTGTGAGCAGAGAACAATCGACAGGATACTTCCGACAGAAATGAGAATAATGAAGTCAAATTTAAAAGACAGAAATATGAAGCACACATCAAAAAGGATAATTTCTGATTTCAGAAAAAGCAGAAACCATCTTTTGAAGCAGAGAAAAATGATACAGCTGCAAAGACTTGTAAATGATGATGAGATAATAAAGTATTACTGGGGTGAAAAGAACTTCTTTGATATCATAACAAACGAACCTGTATTTTCGATCGAGAATCTTATAAAAATTTATCAGAGACTTTTTGTGATTACAGGCAGCAGCAGATATATGGAATATATAAGCTATCTGGAAAGTCTTGAAAATACCAAACTAAAATTCGACAAGAAAATCCTGACGTCCAAGCTTCACAACAAGCTTGAAAAAGAACCGATAAGTGTTCACGAATTCATCGACAGATTATAAAACAGTTTTTAAAATAATGAAATTTTCATGAAAATAGGAATAGAAGTTTCAACAGTATTAAATTTCGGAACCAGGATGGGTGCCGGAAGATACATAAATAATCTTATTAAAAATCTGCTGAAA
>DUQM01000016.1 GCA_012837825.1 Actinomycetota bacterium
TGTCAACAGATGCATTTTCAGCTGACTGATCGTAAGCACTCCAGCCTCTCATTGGTACAATAAGAGCTGTAGGTCCTGTTGTTTTATTTAATCTGCTTATAACATAAAGAGCAAGTTCTTCGGTCTCGTCTTTGTCAGGAACCATAATAGTTACTGCAGAATTATGAACATAAGGAGCTTTTGAATTTTTGTAAGAAACTCTTGTACCGTTCCTGAAGCCCTCCAGATATTTTTCAGGTACGGTTACCTGATAAGCAGACTGGTCAAGTCCACCAGGACAAACGACCTGCGGGATTCCTTTTCTGCTTGCAGCAGTCAGTCTGTCCCCGGTCCATTCTTTGCTTATGCCATAAATACTGCCATACATGTTATTGCTTATTTCGCCAGGAGTTATTTCGTAAACCGCAGTTATCTCTCCCGAATCTATCAGGTCTTCCATTGTTGCGCCTGTTCCAACCTGATGAATGATGATGGAATCCCAGCCTCTTTCATGCATGTATTTTTCACATTTTATTACCGTGGGAGTAGTTGTCCCATACGCGGTTAAAGCGACCAGGGGTTTTACATCCATATTCTGGATTTCACGATATCTGGCCATTCCTACGATTGCTGCTGCCGCATTGCCAATAAGTTTTCTTGTAACCTTATTGACCCCTTTTTCAGAAATCGGATTAACTATATAGATATCCTTGTTGCCAAGCCAGCTGCTCACATCTCCAGAGGCCAGAGTGGATAACATTATTTTTGGAAAACCAATCGGGAGTGCCCTCATTACCATGGTGGCAGTAGATGTCCCTACTGAACCTGCCCATGATATAACGCCGTCAATCTTATTTTCATCATAAAGCTTTTTAATTTTCAGTGCTCCCGCTGTACCTACAAGAGAGATTGCATCTGATCGGGAAGCTTTAAATACATCTTCTTTTTTTAAAGCGCTTTCAGCAAGAATTTCGGAAAGCCCTATATCAGCCCATCCTACTTCATGACCGAGACTTATTTCAAATATTATGGGATTTCCTCCGGCTCTTTCAACTTCTTCAGCCAGAAATTTTATTTCATCTCCCTTGATATCAAGTATGCCCATACATACTATGTTAGGTTTTTTATTATTCATTGAAATTCCTTTGTTTTATTTTTCTTAATCAAGATTAAATTCCTATCTTACTTATCATCCGCCCATTGAGATATTTTTAAATGCCATTGTAGCTTCCACTATAGCTTTTTCAATCGGCATTCTTTCAGCCGCAGAACCGCCAAGGAATCCTTGTGCATTGGTATGTTTTAAAACATATTCTGCGTCTTCAGGAGTTTCAATGGGACCGCCATGGGCGACCAATATGACATCTTTATTTACTTTTCTTGCTGCATCAAATATCTGCTGGCTTAATTGTGAAGCATCATCCAGCGACATTGCGGTTTTTGCTCCTATGGCTCCGCCTTTCGTTGCTCCTACATGCGAACATATTGCATCTGAACCTGCTTCAGTTAAGATCTCTGCTTCCTCCGGAGAAAAAGCATAAGCGAAAGTAAACATATCCATTTCATGGGCAGCTGCTACAAATTCAACTTCTTTACTAAAACCCATTCCTATCTGTTCTATCTGCTCACTGAAACCTTCCCCGTAGATTTTGCTTATGAAAGGGTTAATGCCTGATATTCCGAGATCTGAAAGCATTTTCAAATGTTCTTTATGGGGAAGTAAAGGATTATTCGGTGATGAAAAAGCTATTACCGGTGTTTCCTTGACCATTGGGACTATTTCTTTTGCCAGATTAAAAACAATCTGATTAAAATCGCCAAAAGGCAAAAAAGCTGCAAGAGAGCCCAGTCCTTTAAGTCTTCCATAACTGGTCGGAGAAATAAAAATAAGGTCAGCGCCACCTTTTTCCTGAAGTTTTGCGGACAGTCCCATACCGCAGTTTGGTATAAACAAAGGTTTGCCTTTTGATATTTCAGCCTGCAGTCTCTCCACAACTTCTTTTGAAGTATATTTTTTGGCCATATTTACCCCTTCCTGATTTTTTGAAAATTGATGTTAATCAATATTTTTTATCGGAAAAAATAAAAAATTCTGTTCTTTTATTCTCTTATAAAAAGCTGACTGATTTCAAAAAAAGTATATTACTATTAATAATTTTAATCAAATAAAATGATAATTTTTATTAAATTTCTTATAA